>CAYMPX010000029.1:0-16419 GCA_964392135.1 uncultured Methylomarinum sp. | reverse complement strand
AAATAAATAATTTACGGTTTGGCAGTATTTTATAGAACCCCTCAAACATTATGCAGAACCATATTATGTGGATATTTTGCTCAATTCTTCGAGCCTCGTTTAAAAAAGTGGGCGAACGGTGAGTTATTTGCTATGTTTAATTGATTGGCGGGAGCTGTTAACGCTTTAGATGTTTTTTTAAAAAACAAAATAATCTTTCATCAGTAAATCAAGTTTTTTACTGAGACCATTTTCTGTTTTTATGGTACTTAGCTGAAGATAGTATTCTTCAGCTATTTGTTCAAAGAGTTGAAGAATATCTGGATCAAAGTGAGAACCAGAACCTTTTCTTAAGAGGTTTATTGATTCAGTATAAGAGAAGGCTTTTTTATAAGGGCGTTTAGAAGTTAATGCATCAAATACATCCACAATAGCAAAGATTCTGGCATTGAGTGGGATTTTTTTACCAACAAGACTATTAAAATAGCCTGAACCATCAAATTTTTCATGATGAAATTTCACCACATCTACTGCATCATTTAACCATTCACTGTGTTTAATAATATCAACACCATAAATGACATGACGTTGCATTTCTTTAAATTCTTTATCGTTAAGTTTTCCTGGTTTTAACAGAATTGTGTCGCTGATACCAATTTTTCCGACATCGTGTAAAAAAGCACCCTTGATAAGCGCTCTTATTTGAAATTTATTGAGTTTAAGGGCTTGAGCAAGACAAATCGCGTAAATAGTCACCCGATAATTATGTGCATTAGTATCGCTATCACGTTTTGCTATTGCTCCTCCCAATACTTTAAGAAGGGTAATGTTTGCTCGTGACAAATTATTAGCACTTTTAAGTAAGTCCTTATTTAAATGGATAATAATTGGATAAAGCACAAGTGTCGTAAAAATAATTGTTGCAATATAATGAGCCAATACTAAAACAGCGTCATATATCATTATATTTATTTCTGTTGAAGAAACTTTGTAAATGCCTTTTAAAAAACCGTTAGTCTGTTTACTCCCGTTCTGTGTTAAAGGAATCTCAACATCTATGTACAGTTCATTTTGCAATGCATTATGAACAAAAAATGTTTTGTAATTGACATTATTATCCATTAACAGCTTATGGTTTTTACTGATGAGTTCATCTTTTATTTTATTAATGTTAACCGTTCCCACTGTTAATAATAAATTATGCTTATCATTATAAAATTCAAGGGTTATGAAGTGGCTGTTTTTGAGTTTACCTTTTATTATGTTTTGAAATATTTGAAAGTTATTTGTATTTTGTTCTCGCCTGTATTGATTATAGAAATCAATGTACTGCCTTGATTCTTCATAAGCCATATGAACAACATTTTTTTCAATACGTTCCAGTTCGATATAAAGAGCGATTGCTGTCACTACTAATGCGATGAGAGAACAGGCAATTAACAATCTTTTAATAACAATTTTATGAATATTATTTGTCATATTATTTTCCATCATCAGTTAGATCAAGGAACAATACAGATAAAAACATAAACCCTCCTGTTAGCCAGTACCAGCGGGTATTGCATCACAGAAACAGGAAGGGCGTTTATAATGATGTTCCGTATATAGCGTTGCATTTTGTCGATTAACATCATCTGTAGTTTCGTTACCGGCTGAACCCATAACGCCTATGGTCAAGAACATCGATGAAACTTTTTTTAGATATAAATCTGACTGGTCAATAAAGGTATCCCGGCAGGAAGGAGAACAGAAATAATACAGTTTTCCTTTGTATTGAGTGGTTACTTTTGCCTCACGTAGGGAGAATTTCATTTGACATACAGGATCTTGTACCATCACTAATCTCCTTTGATTAATTTATTCTCGTTCCTAAGCAAGGCTTTTTCAATTGTTATTAATTATCCAGGCCTAAATTTGTAATCCATTAATATCTCTTAATTATCGAATGTAAGCTTCGGTAGCATAACGCCGCATCATACGGTGACTGTTGAAAAATGAAGCATTTTTACTAATGGCACCTTTCATTACTGCGATCCATCGGCTTCGGTCATCGTAATACAAGGGCAGTATTTTTTTTTCAAGTTTGTCATACAGTGATTTGGCATCATCCCCGTTTGAGGATTCCGTATCATCTCCGACTGCCCAGCCGGTAATGCCTTCGATACAGCCTTCAACCCACCAACCATCCAGGACACTAAGGTTGGGTACACCATTAAAAGCCGCTTTCATTCCGCTGGTTCCAGATGCTTCCATGGGTCTTAATGGCGTGTTCAACCAGAGATCTACACCGGATACCATCGTCAGCGCAATTTCCATATCGTAGTCTGGAATAAAAGCCATCGGAATATCTCCCGCCAATTCGTGTATATATTGGTGAATAGTTCTTATTAAATTTTTCCCGTCTTGATCCTGTGGATGCGCTTTACCTGCCAGCACGACTTGAAATGGCCGCTGTTGAGCAATATTCTTAAGACGCTCTAAATCGGCAAACAACAAATCAGGTCGTTTGTATGCCGTCATCCGACGAGCAAATCCAAAAATGGGTATGTGCGGATCCAGGTTGATATGACATAGGACTTTAACTTTTTCTATCAGCGTGGACTTCGCTTGGCAATGAGCCTCCCAAATGGCTTCATCGCTGATACAACACTCGGCACGTACCAACTTCTCAGGTTCATGACACCAACCGGGTAAATGCTTGTTATAAAGCGCAATGAAACTCTTAGCAGCCCAGGTGAAAGGGTGTACACCATTGGTTACGGCATGAACACGATATCCTGGAAACATTTTTCGTGAAACTTCCGCATGCCGTTTGGCAACGCCATTTACATACTCGCTCAAATTGAGAGCCAGCCGGGTCATGTTCAATGACTCCTCACCTGCCAAATGTTTTAGCATCCCCCTATCTATTTCATCACCAAGAATACGCCATACCAGATCATAGGCAAATCGATCATGACCCGCTTCAACCGGAGTATGCGTAGTGAAGTTGCAAAGTTCCCGCACCTGAAGAATGTCATAGGCTGATTCACCTGACCGCAGGTCTTCTTTGGGATAGGCATAACGGCGCAACAATTCTATAGAAAGCAACGCCGAATGACCTTCATTCATATGGTATTGGCGCACTTTAAATCCCAGAGCTTGCAGCATACGGATACCACCAATGCCTAAAACGATTTCCTGTTTCAAGCGATAGGATTCATCGCCTCCATAAAGATGATGGGTAATTTGACGATCATCATCATGATTTTCATCTACATCTGTATCCAGAAGAATAACGGGCTGTCGACCGTTCATATGACCTTCCAGAATGTATAACCAGCCACAGATCCAAACCGGTCGTCCTTCAATGTTAACCGCTATCTTGGCTTGTAGCGGACTAGCGACGGTATCAGGTTGCCAATGATCTGGATGTTCAATCTGACTGCCATTCTCATCCAGTTCCTGGCGGAAATAACCGGCTCGACTCACCAGGGTAACTGCAACCATTGGAAGTTCAAGGTCAGCAGCAGAGCGTATGGTATCACCGGCCAATACACCTAAGCCGCCACTATAGGTAGGAATCTTGTTTTGCAGGGCGATTTCCATCGAGAAATAGGCAATACGGGGTTCATGAATAAATTCTTCAAGCATAAGTTTGCTCCTTAGGTTTAAAACTGAACAGGCAAAAAACTATCTTTTGCAGAGTAACGCGACTCACAACATTGACTTTTAATTTCGTTTATCGCAATCAAAAGCACTTGTTATTAATATATAATCAAACATAGTCATGAAAAGATGTTCTCCAGTTAATTGATTAAATCCTCACTCCTTAGTAGGGGCGGGCGGTAAGAAATTCCTTCCATTGTGCAAACGGAGGGAAAAACAGGGGGGTACGCCGTGCTGAAGCGATTAAGCATGATGTTTTTTCTCTATGCGCCAAACGGATATAGGCACGTACACGGGAACTGGTGCCATCATTTTCCTTTTGATGATTTATCATCGGTATCACAACATTCAATCCATGGCCATAAATGTTTCATGGCGAGAAATGCGAACGATGCTGACCAGGCAATTAGTAAAAGACCGTTGAGCGCTTCGATACCAGTAAAAAAGCGAATATGACCAGTCGGGTGAATATCACCAATACCAAGTGAAGTAAAAATAACACTGGAAAAATACAAATATTCCATAAAATCATTCTCTACCATTCCTTTTAAACTACCCAGTTCGAATAATTCTATTGATAAGATGTAAGTACCGGCATAAATAGCAATTTCTATAATATGCGCCAAAAATAAGGTCATAACGATAAACAATACCCGAGCCTGTGCTGGAAAATTTGGATAAGGGATGAACACGGAAAGCCACAACAATATCCTGTAATGAAAAAGAAATGTCAGAATAACTAGAAATATGGCTAAAAAAATTGTCAGAGTCATGGTTTCACCATTTGATTTTTCGTCACTTGTGTCTTAAAGGGATAATCTGCGTAATCTCAGAGCATTGGTGATCACCGAAACCGAACTGAAACTCATGGCCGCCGCCGCAATCATCGGTGAAAGCAAGAGTCCGAAAAACGGGTATAAGATGCCGGCGGCAACAGGAACTCCCAATGCATTGTAGATAAAGGCAAAGAAAAGGTTCTGCCGGATGTTGCGCATAGTACCACGGCTTAATTGACGCGCTCTTGATATACCGAGTAAATCGCCCTTTACCAGCGTAACGCCAGCACTTTCCATAGCAACATCTGTTCCAGTTCCCATCGCAATACCTACATGTGCCTGAGCTAATGCCGGGGCATCATTAATACCATCACCTGCCATTGCTACAATACGACCCTCAGATTGTAATTGTTTGACCACAGCAGTTTTCTGTTCTGGCAGTACCTCTGCCTGAACTTCATCAATACCGAGTCTGAGGGCGACAGCCTCCGCTGTAGTGCGGCTGTCTCCTGTCAGCATGACTACTTTGATACCTTCCTCATGCAGGGTCTTCAATGCTTCCTGAGTGGATTTTTTGATTGGATCAGCCACACAAACAAGACCGGCGGCTTTACCATCGATACTGACAAACATGACTGTCTGACCTTCTTTACGCAATCGTTCAGCCTGTTCTTTTAGCGTGTCAATTTCAATACCTGTTTCCTGCATCAGTTTACGGTTACCCAATCCCACCTTATAACCTTTAACCTCACCTGTAACGCCCCGTCCGGTCAATGAATCAAAGTTATTAACATGCGTCAGAATCAAACCTTTGTTTTCAGCACCGTTAACGATGGCTTCAGCGAGAGGGTGTTCACTGGCTCGCTCCAGGCTCGCACTCAATAAAAGCACATCCTGCTCTATAAAACCATTTGCCGTCACCACGGTCATTAACTTAGGTTTGCCTTCTGTCAATGTGCCTGTTTTATCAATAACCAAGGTATCGACTTTTTCCATAATCTCCAGGGCTTCAGCATTTTTGATCAATACGCCCGCCATGGCACCTCGCCCGGTACCGACCATGATAGACATGGGCGTTGCTAAACCGAGCGCACAGGGACAAGCAATAATTAATACGGCTACCGCATTGATAACGGCATGTGCCAGACGTGGCTCCGGCCCCCATAACCACCAGACAACCAGGGTAACGACAGCGGTTAATATAACAACCGGGACAAAATAACCTGCCACCACATCCACCAGTTTTTGTATTGGCGCACGGCTACGCTGTGCCTCACTGACCATATGGACAATTTGTGCCAGTAAGGTATCACCACCCACCTTTTCAGCACGCATCAGTATACTGCCTGTGCCATTAACCGTGGCACCTATCAAAACATCATTCGTGGTTTTTTCAACCGGTATCGGCTCACCAGTGACCATAGATTCATCGACCGAACTGTTTCCTTCCAGTACCGATCCATCGACCGGAATTTTTTCACCAGGCCGTACACGTAAAATATGACCGGGTTGAACGTGTTCAAGTGGAATATCTATTTCTTCGCCATTATCCTGTACCAGACGTGCAGACTTAGGTGCCAGCCCCAACAGCAATTTAATTGCTGCACTGGTTTGGCTGCGCGCTCGTAATTCCAATACTTGTCCCAACAAGACCAATGCGGTAATGACGGCCGCTGCTTCGAAATAAACGGCCACTGCACCGGCTTCATTGCGCATTAATTCTGGAAAAACAGCCGGCCAGAAGGTTGCAACAACACTATATATCCATGCCACACCAACACCTAAGGCAATCAAAGTAAACATATTGAGATGGCGATTAACTAACGAAGCCCAGCCTTTCTGAAAAAAAGGCCAGCCACACCACCAGACCACAGGTGTTGCCAAAGCAAATTCAAACCATTGTAAAGGTCGGATTTTCACGAATGACGGCAACCAAGACGGAGCCAGATCGTGAACCATTGCCAAAACAAATACAGGCAAGGCAAGTGCTAAACTGATCCAGAAACGCCGTGTCATATCGATCAGTTCAGTATCATCTTGCTCTCGCTTACTGTCACGCGCTTCCAGTGCCATACCGCAAACAGGACAATCTCCCTGCTTTGCACGTACGATTTCAGGATGCATCGGACAAACAAATTCTTGTTGCATAGATAATACTGAGGGTTCGCTAACCGCTTGCAAAGACATACCGCATTTCGGACAATCGCCGGGTACTTGTTGTTGTATTTCAGGGTGCATGGGACAGCTATAAAGATGCTGATGACCTGAAGCATTTATTGCATGACCAGGCTTAGGATGAGTATCTTTCTGATGTATTACGGTCTGTGAACTATGAATTTGTTTTTCTTGTAAACGAAGACTGACGTTATAAATCGGCACCCAAATCAGAGCGAAATACCAGCCGTATCCGTAACTTTCCACCAATCCCAACAAAAAACTGCTCCAGCTCAGCCATTTGAATCCCGGTAATAATGCTTGCCAGGAGCGGTACATCGCAGCTTCCGGGAAGAGTACGTCAAAAATAACGCAAAGTATAAATGTCATGGCGAGAAATAAACTGCTGGCATGACCCACAGCAGTCAGAGATATGGTCTGTTTCATGAGACATCTCTCTCAGAATTGAGGTATTTATCGGGCGTATCATCAAATTTAATCAGGCAGTTGCGAGAGCAAAAACGGTATTCTTTTCCGTGGTACATTTTACTAAACCCCTTTTCCAGAGAGACTTCCATACCACAGACAGGGTCAATTGATTTTGCCGGTTTGTGTTGATGAGAGCCATGAATAATATGAGTGCCACAGGTAAAGCGCATCATAAAGTAAAAGAAAACGGCATAAAGCAAAAATGAAATCAATTCTTCCATCTGTTTTTCCTCTTTTTATTTACATACTTACATTGAGCGGGTGTGAAAAATGAAAATTCGATTTTTTCACGTTTTTTAGCGACATTTCTCTGCAATTTTAAGAATTAAAAATAGTGCTATTTTTATGTTTAAATTGTTTTTTTCTTTTCTTCGAAGTTGGTGTGTTTTAGCTATAACAGATGCTTTTTTTCTCAGAAGTCAACCCGCTCAATGTGAGTTATGGAGTCATCGATAGGCGTTAATGACTATGTCCGCTACTACTTTTCGAACTATGTCCATCTGAAGATTTGCTCTCTCCCATTCTATCCACCGAACCATCTCGTCGGATATAAATATATTCTCCATTCGCTAACTCCAGCACCCTTCCTTTTTTTATATCGACTGTTGCGCCTGTTTTATCAGTAATTTTCACTACTTTGCCATTATCTATAAAAAGATTTGAGCCATTTATTAATGGTAATGATTTATTACTTTTGGTTGCAGTAGAGACACACGCCGAGAGTGTAACTAACAAGAGTGATAAAGTGATTAATTTTATTTTCATAGATTTCACCAGATTATATATTAAGTTATTTAATGTGTAATGTTTTAATGGATTTCAATTTAATGAGTGTGTTCATGAGATTTATGTGCAGATTGAATAATTTCTTCAGGGTTATTACTCTGACTGAGCGGAATCGTATTATTTGAGTCATGAGTGTGTAATGCTGTAACAGAATCTTGTTCAGTTATAGAGGATATTTCCTTATTTTCGTGCTCATGTTGTTGTCTATTCTGATTTGCTGATAGATCCGTTGCTGTATTAGTATGACTATGTTCACTCCTATTGTGCATATGCATAGAATCATCATGATGTTTATCAATAACTGTGTTTACAATACCTGATGTCGGTTTTATTTCGGTGTTAGTTGGTTCAGCAGCGGTTGTTGTGGCAGTTGTGCTCATGTAAAACACAATTAACAAAAGTGATTGTGGGGTTAGTTTTATTTTCATGGGTTTGGTTAATTTGTCAGAATTTATTAAAATTAATGTTCGTGGTCGTGAGTATGCTGCTCTATAGGTAGTGGCAGTGCAGAGGGTTCAGTGATGTTGTCAGGCATCATTTTATCAGTTTGTTTTGTTACCTCATTAATCAGTTCAGGATTAAAAGTTGTTTCTTTAATATGTTCATGTTGATGCTCACTCTGTTCTAATTGTTGTTCCGTCCTGGATAGTGATTCTTTTTTTAGATGGCTATGCTGGTGAGCCGCTTTATTTAAGGGTTGTTGGGGTGACAATATTTGACTTTCATGTTTATGTTGGTGACCATTTAGTTGTTCAGTTTCAGAAAGTGTTTCTTCTGGTTGATGATTGTGCGAGTGAGTCGCTTCATTCAAAGGCTGTTCAGGTAATAACATTTGACTTTCATGCCCATGTCCATGTTGATGCTCACCCTCATCCATAGTTGGTTCATCATGTTCTGATCCATGGCTATGATTATGCCCATCAGCGCCTTCTGTAACAACGGGTAATGACTGTACTCCCAGCCCGTAACGATATACGGCTTCTGCACCTAACCAGCCAGTTACCATTAACAGCCCGGCGGCAATGATTGAAAATGTTAAAAATAAAAAACCGGGTCGACGATCTTTTCGGGCAATAAAAATAGCCCATAAACCCAATAACAAAAAAATTGAAGCTGTGGGCAATGCCCAGTTTCTATGCAGGGTCATCGCTGCATGAGAGGCACTATCATGAGCAACGCTGTTATAGGCTAACCAACCGGCTATTGCCGTGGCTATAGCAAACAAACAACCGCTCCATAAAGACCAGTTGGCCATATTAAGCCATTGCTGTTTCCATGAGTTTGTGCGGGATAAAACAGCCGATGCCAAATAGAACAACACCGAAGTACTCAATAAACCTACGGTAAAATGTACTAACAATGGATGCCAGTTGGGAATGATTTCTATCATGTTTTGTTTCCTGAATAATCGTTAAATTATGATATGACGCATAGTCTAATAAACTGTGTGGCTTGGGTTCTAGTGTTCTGACTTAGCCTTTTTTATCCATTTCACTGTCTCTTTCAATCCTGATTGATAATTGACTGTGGGTTGGTAGCCTAAAAGTGATTTAATTTTATCGGTATTAAAATCCTGCTCTCTTCCCATAACTTGAACTGCTTGCCGGGAGAGAAGGGCTGAAAACTTTAATCCTGTTATCATGCGCAATACCCTGTAACCATTTTCTAATAGCAATCCCAAAACGTGTGCGACACCATAGGGCATGTTATAGTATTTTTTCTGCTCACCTAACTGGTCTGCCAAATCATCAATAAATGTCTTCCAGCTAACCTGAGATTGATCCGTAACATTAAAACATTCGCCTATTGCAGAATCACTTTCAGCCGCTAAGACGATAGCCTGAATTAGATTGCTGATATAACATAAGCCAGCATTTGCCTTGCCATTATCAATTAGCAGCATTTGTCCAGAACGAATCGCATCGGATATTTCTCCGATGACATTAATGGAACGTGGACCATACACAGTTGCAGGTCGGATAATGGTCACTGGTAGTTGATAACGTGTATGGAAATACATAACTTCCAATTCAGCTTCCATTTTGGTTTGTGTGTACCAATTACAGAATTTTGTTGGATAAGGCTGTTCTTCGCTGATGTTTTTTTGATTAATATGACCGTATACATCGGTAGTACTTAGATAAATAAACCGACAAAAAGGTTGTTCTAATGTGGCTTCCAACAGGTTCCGGGTACCTGTTACATTGACTCGTCTGATTTCAGCAATCGTTCCCCAATCACTGACAAAAGCCGCACAATGAAAGACATAGTTGCATCCTTGCACCCCCCTTCCAAGCGATTCAGAATCAGTCAGTTCTCCATACACAAGTTCGACATTGAGTTG
The DNA here is from genome assembly GCA_964392135.1 of uncultured Methylomarinum sp. Classification (GTDB taxonomy): domain Bacteria; phylum Pseudomonadota; class Gammaproteobacteria; order Methylococcales; family Methylomonadaceae; genus QPIN01. The sequence goes on along the minus strand of CAYMPX010000029.1, from coordinate 6,243 downwards.
CTTAAGGTAATCTGTATTTGAGTTTTTACGCACCAGACAACGTACCTTAAACCCTTCTTGTAGCAACCTGTCAACCAAATGGCTCGCTATAAATCCAGTCGCACCTGTGACAAAACAACATTTATTCATCATGCAATCCTTATTAATCCAGTAACAATGTTTGAGCTGATTTTACATAGGATTTTACAGTCGAATGCGAGGTGGATTTGATAATATCAAGGAGTCTAATCCAGTTTTTGCTATGAGATGAATGAACTTCATTTAATACCTGATCTAATGCGTTAATAAAGTAGTCAATCTCATCAGCGGTAATATTAATAGGAGGAAGCAACTTAATCACATCATTTTCACCCGAGACCATAGAGATAATATGATGTTCCTCCATTAGGGGTAAAACAATCAATTGCGCAAATAGCCCCGGACTGGCAGCTTGAATAATTTCCCAGTTGACACGCATTTTAATCGAACGAGGCGCGCCTAATTCCAGCCCGATCATCAACCCCTTTATCCTGATTTCTTTTATCAGTTCGTATTTGTCTTGGAGGATTAATAGTTCATCATGTATTTTTTGACTCATCTGTGAAACATGATCCAGCAAGTTTTCATCCTCAATGACGGATAATGTAGCTAAACCTGCTGCCATTGCCAGACTGTTGCGTCCAAAGGTTGAATGATGTACATAACTGCGACGTAAATTACTAAATACTTTTGCATAGATGGCATCCGTATAAATAACTGCACCCACCGGCACAATTCCACCGCTGAGTGCCTTGGCAATAAGCACTATATCGGGCTCTACATTCCAATGTTCCAGGGCAAACATTTTTCCTGTTCTACCTAGCCCCGTTTGAATTTCATCCATAATAAAGAGGACATTGTATTTTTTACATAAACGCTGAACGCCCGCAAAATACTCTTGAGCAGGAATGGTAACTTCTCTGCCTTGAATCGCTTCACTAATAAAGGCGGCAACATCATTTTTTTTAAATTCATCTTCGAGTTGTTGCAGATTTCCAAATTCAACAGTTTGGCAACCCGGTAGCAAAGGTCCAATGCCTTCTTTAAAATAGTCTTCACCTATGATTGATAATGCACCCAAAGAAAGACCATGAAACGCATTTACACAGGAAATAAACCTTGATTTTTCACTGTGATAACGTGCAAATTTAAGTGCAGTTTCTACTGCTTCAGCACCTGAGTTAGTGAAAAATACCTTGTTTAATTTTGTAGGAAGTAAATCCGTGAGTGCCTTGGCTAACGCACCAGAAAGACTGTTATATTGAATTTGAATGCCACCGGGTAGATTATTTTCTAACACTTCACTGATTGCTTTTTTAACTACAGGGTGATTATGTCCCAGGCTTGCCACACCTTCACCCGTATGAAAGTCTAAATATTTAACGCCATCAGTATCTGTATACCATGAGTTTTCAGCAGATTGATAAATTTTATCCATTTTGAGGATATGTAGTACTTTTACCCAATTTGGGTTGTCATGCTTCTCTGCTAATTCGTAGGTTAACCCAGACTGATTTAAAGATATGTGAAACATAGTGTCCTCAATGTAAATATTATTTTTCCATAATTAATCCACTGAATTAATCCACTGTAAATGGGATCAAAGGGTAGATGGTTGAGTTTTTATTTTAAACAGGGGAAACCAACAAAAAACGGACAAATAGATTACAATTTTGTCATTTGATTTCTAAAAAATCTTTTGAACAACAAAATGATAACGAACTGGTTTTTCGTAATGGCAGGATGTGCTGAGGTACGAAACGCATCCTGCTTTTTGTTTTTCTATAATTGGTGGATGTTTACAACCTGAGCGTTGCTCAACACAATTTCAGTTTCATTTCAGCTTTGGCTGATACATTATCCATGTCTTATAAACAGAGCAACTAAAATGAATACTGAGAACATTGTAAAAATTTGGGATTTACCTTTGCGGATATTCCACTGGTTACTGGTGATTGCTTTTGCAATTGCATATATCACAGAAGACGATTTTTTGAGCGTACATATATGGGCAGGGTATGTTATTTCAGGATTACTTGTGTTTCGACTTATATGGGGCTTCACTGGTGGACACTATGCACGTTTTACAAATTTTATCTGTCGACCTGGTGAGTCAATGTCATATTTCAAAAATGCCCTTGCATTCAAGACTAAGCGATATTTAGGGCATAACCCTGCGGGTGCAGTGATGATCTTATTGTTACTTGGCAGTCTTGTTATAGCAACCCTAACCGGTTTTGCAGTCTATGGTGCTGATAAAAATGCCGGGCCATTGGCGATGATAGGTATGGAAAATGAAGCGTTATGGGAGGAAGTACATGAATTTTTTGCTAACTTAACACTGCTGTTAGTGTTTATCCATATTATAGGTGTTGCTTTTGAAAGTTTTTTACATAAGGAAAATTTAAGTAAAGCGATGCTGACAGGTTATAAACGTATTAATGATAATAAAAAAGCTGAAAAATAAATATGAAAAATTTTATCCTGAAATTAGCGGCTTTATTTTTTGTTTGTACTCAGCTGACTCTGGCAAAGACTGATTACAATCAGGCTAAACAACTTTTAGAGGCAGGAGAAATATTACCTCTGGAACAAATTCTTGCGGGGCTTTCAAGACATATTCCTGGACGTGTTCTGGAAGTGGAATTAGAAACGGATGTTAAACAAGTGATGTATAAAATAGAACTGATTGATAATAAAGGCTTGATTTGGAAATTAAAAGTAAATGCGAAGACAGGAAAGATGATTGAAAGAAAACAGGATGATTAATCATGCGACTATTGCTTATTGAAGATGACAATGATTTAGTCCGGCTGTTAAAAAAAGACCTGAAAAAGGCGGGTTATGCCGTAGATATTGCAAGTGATGGTATTGAAGCCGAATTTTTAGGGTTTGAGGGTATTTATGACTGTGCAATACTTGATTTAGGTCTGCCGCTGCGTAGTGGTTTAGAGGTATTAAAAAACTGGCGGGCAAAGGGAAATACATTGCCCGTTTTAATATTGACAGCCAGAGATGCCTGGTATGAAAAAGTAGATGGCTTTAAAGCAGGGGCAGATGATTATCTTGCTAAACCTTTTTATATTGAAGAATTATTGGTGCGAATCCAGGCACTGTTGCATCGAGTTAATCAACATTCAGCAGGGTTATTACAAGTTGCAGGCTTTTCTTTAGATGAAGAAATGCAAACGGTGGCTACAGCAGAGCATGAAAAAATTGAATTAACGGGGGTTGAGTTTAAATTACTGCGTTATTTATTGCTTCACCCTGAAAAAATCATCAGTAAAGCAACATTAACAGAACATATTTATAATGCGGATTCTGATAAAGACAGTAATGTTATTGAAGTGTATATCCGGCATTTACGTCGTAAATTAGGCAATTCAGTTATCGAAACCCGACGAGGACAAGGCTATATTTTTAAAGGTAAGCCAGTATGAACTCGATACAAGTCAGGTTAAGTATTGGTTTATTTATCAGTCTGGTTTTGGCGTTTAGTTATTTATGGCAGTCAACGAATGACTCGATTCGTGCTTTATCTGAAGGCTATGTTGTGCAACATTTAAAACATGATGCCGAAAGTATCCTTAATGCGATGAATATTGATGAGACTAATAAACTCATTTTAAACCTAAAGCAAGTTGAACCTGTCTATTTACGACCTTTTTCAGGTCAGTATTATCAAATAAAAGCAAAAAACACACTGATTAGATCAAGGTCTCTTTGGGATCAAGAACTGTCAATTCCAGATTTAACAGCCGGTGAACAAAAAATATTTTCCCTGACCGGGCCCGAAAAACACCCCTTGCTTGTTATTGCTTCCGGCTTTTATAAGCGAGGGTTTAAATACACTATTGCGGTTGCTGAAGATATTTCTCCGACACTTGAGAGTCAACAGGTCTTTCGAAATAATTATAGCTATCGCGTAGGGGTTCTATTAGTTTTATTGTTAACGAGCCAGATTTTAATTTTGCGCTTTAGTTTTCGCCCCCTTAAGAAAATACAGAAACAAATAAAAAAACTCAGACAAGGCGAATTGCAACAAATGGATGTACAGGCTCCTGACGAGGTTTTAGATTTAGTTGATGAAATTGATCATTTACTGAGAGTCATAGAAAGTCGGTTAAAACGATCCAGAAATGCATTAGGCGATTTAGCACATGCCTTAAAAATACCCCTTACTGTTATACAACAGTTAATTCAGGGTGATGCACTTAAAGATCACCCCGAACTTTGCACATCGTTACAAAAGCAGACATCAAATATGCAAGGAATTATGCAGCGTGTATTAAAACAAGCCCGGTTTTCCGGAGAGGGCGTTGTTAATTCAACATTCAATGCCCGCCAAGAAGTGCCCGAATTAATTGCAGTGTTACAGAATATATATCGACACAAAGGATTATCCATTCAGTTTTCACTCACTGGACAGGAACTGATTGCCATTGATAGAGAAGACATGTTGGAATTATTGGGCAATCTGCTTGAAAATGCCTGTAAATGGGCAAAAGCGGATATTATTATTTCAATTAACACTAACCAGGGGGTACAGGTAGTGATTGAAGATGATGGGCCTGGGATTTCAAAACAAAACCGGCTAAATTTAATTAAACGAGGAAAACGTCTCGATGAAATGCAAGAAGGGCATGGTCTGGGTTTGTCTATCGTTCAATATATGATAGAACAATATGGGGGGCAACTCAGGCTAGATCACTCCAGTCAGTTAGGAGGGCTATTAGTCGAAGTGAATTTCAAATAAAGTCAGGTACAAAAATTAACAAAGGAAAACGATGCCACATTCACGTCATTTATTAACACGCTATGCCTGGTTGTCAATTGCTGCGGCTATTGCAACCATTGCATTGAAAAGTTATGCCTATTGGTTAACAAATTCGGTTGGTTTATTGTCAGATGCTCTGGAATCTTTGATTAACTTAGTTGCAGCAATAATCGCTTTAGCCGCATTAACACTGGCTGCAAAACCTGCCGATGAGGATCATAGCTATGGGCATGATAAAATAGAATATTTTTCCAGTGGTGCTGAAGGGGTTATGATTTTGCTGGCAGCGGTGAGTATTGCCTATTCTGCCTGGGAAAGATTACAAAATCCTCAGCTAATTCAACAACTGGATTTAGGTCTGATTATCTCCTGTATCGCAACACTGATTAATTTAATCGTTGCTAAAATTTTAATATCCGCAGGTAAAAAATATCATTCCATTACTCTGGAAGCAGATGGCAAGCACCTGCTAACTGATGTCTGGACTACGGTTGGTATAGTTGCTGGAATCGGGACATTGGCAATGTTGCAATGGCTAGGTTATAAAGGCTGGGAGATCCTGGATCCAATGATTGCCATGCTTGTTGCTGTTAATATACTCTGGGCAGGCATTAGCCTGATTCGGCGTGCCTTTGCAGGATTAATGGATGTTTCCCTGGATAAAAATGAACTAGACATAATTAAAAGGATATTAGATAGTTATGTTCAGCAACAAGAAATTGAATACCATCAGTTAAGAACACGTTACTCGGGGTCTCAACGGTTTTTATCTGTGCATATTCTGGTTCCGGGCGACTGGACAGTACAAAAAGGTCATGATTTATTAGAGCTGATCGAAAGTGAGCTAGGTCATCAGTTCGATAGAATAGATATAGATACTCATCTTGAACCCGTAGAAGATATTGCTTCATGGCAACATTAAACAAAGATAATTGTACTTAATCACAAAGTAACTGGAATTCATTTTTAGTTGCTATAGAAGCTATAACTTACACACTCAATCAGGTATCACGATGTCAAATATTCAACCTATTATTGAAAATCAACTCACTACTCTAAAATCCAGTGAATATTACCAAAAAATAAAAGCGATGCCATCAACACAACGATGGGCAGTCATTGTCGGACTTTTTATTATTTCTCAGATTATAGTCTTCGGGCTTTTATACCTGTTATTTGGAAAAATAGTTGTTATTGGTTTTCTTGCCAGTATTCTTGCCGGATTAGCGACCGGGGTAGGCGCATTGCCTGCCCTGTTTTTTAAAGAGATAACTGACAAATTGTTTAATAGCCTGCTGGGTGCCGCTGCGGGTGTTATGTTAGCAGCTACCGCTTTTTCATTGTTGGTGCCGGGAATTGATGCGGGTAATCAATTATGGCCGGGCAAAGGATTTTTGGTGGTTGCGGCAGGCATGATGTTCGGTGCGATATTTTTGCACCTTGCAGTT
>CAYMPX010000028.1:10681-16451 GCA_964392135.1 uncultured Methylomarinum sp. | reverse complement strand
AAGGCACGCGTTCGTACCTTTGAAGTTAAGTCAAAGCCAGTTAAACCAATGGCTACAGTGGTTGAAAAGCATACGGCAGATGTAATCTTACCTGTAACTACCATCAAGAGACACTTTAAAACAACGGATAAAATTATTGCTTTGGGCGCTTCAACGGGGGGGACAGAGGCAATTAAAGAGGTTGTTGTTGGCTTGTCCAGAGATACACCTGCTATTGTTATTTCTCAGCATCTTCCCGCTGCATTTAGTGAGTCATTTTGTAAGCATGTTAATGATGCAACTGAAATGTCCGTTTGTATTGCTAAAGAGGGTCAACAAATATTACAGGGTAATATTTATATTGCACCGGGTGATCGTCATTTATTGGTTATAAGAGATGGTGCTAGATATATCTGTCGATTAAATGATGGACCTCCGGTCAATCGTCATATACCCTCGGTTGATGTCATGTTCCGCTCAGTGGCACAAAACGTGGGTAGCAATGCAATTGGTGTAATGCTAACAGGAATGGGGGCTGATGGTGCCAAAGCAATGAAAGAAATGAAAGATGCAGGATCAATTAATGTTGTTCAGGATGAGGCTACAAGTGTTGTATGGGGTATGCCGGGCGAGGCTTTTAAAGTAGGGGCAGCAGATTATGTGGTGCCATTAGATGGGGTGGCAACTCAAATTATGGCGCTAGCAAACCAGGGGATATGATGTTATTTTTGACTAAAATTTGGTTTCCTTGTGTCATTTTATTGATAGCTATCATACTGCCGGTTTTTCTCTCTATTGATATATTATATTGGTTTTTTATACCTTTATTATCATTTTCCTGGATATTTGTTTGTTATCACTTTCAACAAGATCAAGGTCAGGCTTTGAAAGATGAGTCTCTTGATGAAGATAAGTTAAAGTCTGCTATTGATAAATATATTTCAGGTGTGAATGTTTGTGTAGAGCAAGAGGTTCGGTTTTTTCAGGCGGAGTTGCTACAATTGAAAACAGTTGTTGCGGATGCGGTAGCAACAATGGGCGATAGTTTTAGCGGCTTGCATGGTTTGACAGCTGAGCAGTCAGGCATTGTTCATTCGTTAATGAATGATCTTGGTGGAGATTTAGACAGTGAGGGTTTGAATTTTACTAAATTTGCTCAGGAAACGGATGATGTACTTAAGTTCTTTATTGAGCATGTTTTATTGATTAGTAAGCAAAGTATGGAAATGGTTGGGGTTATTAATGATGTCGGTGAACATATGTCTAAGGTTGAAAAATTATTGACTGATGTGCAAGGTATTGCTGACCAGACTAATTTGTTAGCGTTAAATGCGGCTATTGAGGCTGCGAGAGCCGGGGAAGCGGGTAGAGGATTTGCTGTGGTTGCTGATGAAGTGCGAAATTTGTCCAGGAACTCTGATAAATTTAGCGAAGAAATTAGAGTCGTTGTTAATGCATCAAAGAAAAATATCACCCTGGCGCAAGATATGATTGAGGCTATGGCATCTAAAGATATGAATGTTGCTATTACTTCAAAATCAAATATTAATGCTATGATGGATAGAATAACCAATATGAATGACTCAATTGCATTGAAGATAACGCAAGTTTCAGGAATATCAGATCAAATCGAGGCTAGCGTTGGACATGCAGTGAGAGGTTTGCAATTTGAGGACTTGACTCGGCAACGTGTTGAATACCTGTCACTGAATACGCAGCATTTTCAGGCGATGAGTGATGAGCTTAAAATTGGTCTGGGAACATTTAAGACAGGGAGTGGCTCAACATGGGTTAATGAGTTAGATGAAGGTGTTGTGCGTTTAAATGAAATGAAGACGCAATGGGCTATGGCAGATAAAAAAGTGGTATCACAGAATTCAATGGATGAAGGCGAGATTGATTTATTTTAGTGACGGAGATTTAACATGGCAATAGATACAAATTTAGATACAGGGACACAAACTTTAGTAATTAAAGTTTCTGGACGTTTTGATTTTGGTGTCCATCAAGACTTTAGAAAGGCAACAGAGCAGGCAACTCAAGCTGTAAGAGTAATTATTGTCGATATGACCAATGCAGATTATGTCGATAGTTCTGCATTGGGTATGCTATTGGTTTTACGAGATAAAGTGAGTGATAGTACGAATGCTGTGCGTATTAAAAATGCAAAGCCTGATGTGAAGAAGATTTTAGAAATAGCAAATTTTGATAAATTGTTTGTATTAGAATAATTAAGGAACGCATACGCTGTAGAGCGGACTACAGTCCAGTCCGCTCTACAATAGGCTTATATCATCTTTTACAAATACCCCCGCCACTGTAAAGACGGCAGTTATAGAGTTCTACCAAGTGTCACGCAATGTGACTGTCCTATTAAAGACTAAGTTTTCCGAGCGACTATCAACTGTATCTATACAGAAATAACCTGTACGTTCAAATTGAAAACGGTCTCCTGAATTTGCTTCAGCCAAACTCGCTTCAACTCTCGCTTCTGAAATAATTTCAAGTGAATCAGGGTTGAGTGCATCAAGGTAATTTTCTGCGGATTCGGGATTTGCTATACGAAATAAACGGTCGTATAAACGTATTTCTGCGGGGTATGAATGTTGTTCAGAAACCCAATGAATAACGCCTTTTACTTTTCTGCCTTCAGGTTTTTTACCCAGGGTATCCGGGTCATAGCTACAGCGAAGCTCTGTGATATTACCGTTTTCGTCTTTAATGAGTTTATTGCACTTAATAACATAGGCGTTACGCAAGCGTACTTCTCCACCCTCGATAAGACGTTTATATTTTGCCGGGGGTATTTCTGCAAAATCATCTTGTTCAATCAACACAACTTTAGAGAAAGGAATTTTTCTATGACCTAGTTCAGGTTTTTGAGGATGATTACTGACCTCAAGTGTTTCAAGCTGATCTTCAGGGTAGTTCTCTATGACAAGGCGTAATGGCTTTAGTACGGCCATAGCCCGTGGTGCATTCTCATTTAAGTCTTCACGAATACAGTTTTCTAAAACGGCCATTTCTATCCATGAATCTTTTTTGGTAATACCAATACGTTCACAAAAGTCACGAATGGCTGCTGGCGTGTAGCCAGCGCGACGCATTCCAGCAATCGTAGGCATACGAGGGTCGTCCCAGCCATTCACATGCTTTTCATTGACTAACTGAGCAAGCTTTCGTTTACTTACGATGGTGTATTCAAGCTGTAATCTAGCAAATTCTATTTGTTGAGGATGATGGGGTGTTTGTAACTTATCTAAAATCCAATCATAAAGTGGGCGATGGGCTTCAAACTCCAAGGTACAAAGTGAGTGTGTAATACCTTCAATGGCATCTGAAAGACAATGGGTGAAATCATACATGGGGTACAAGCACCAATCATTTGCTGTGCGTTGGTGATGTACACGTCTAATACGGTACAGGGCTGGGTCACGCATATTTATATTGGGTGCAGCCATATCAATTTTTGCACGTAAAATATATTGCCCATCGCTATAATTGCCATCACGCATACCGGAAAATAAAGCGAGGTTGTCTTCGACTGAACGGTTTCTATCAGGGCTTTCTTTTCCTGGTTCAGTGAGTGAACCACGGTATTGGCGTATTTGTTCGGCATTTAAACTGTCAACATAAGCATGTCCCTCTTTGATCAGTTGAACAGCATAGTTATAGAGCTGTTCAAAATAATCAGAAGCATGGTGCTTTTCAGCCCATTTAAAACCTAACCATTCCACATCACGCTCAATGGACTGCATAAATTCTATACTTTCTTTTTCTGGATTAGTATCATCAAAACGTAGATTGCAGCTCCCTTGGTACTCGTTTGCCATGCCAAAATTCAGACAGATGGATTTCGCATGTCCAATATGTAAATATCCATTAGGTTCTGGAGGAAAACGGGTGATGACTTTGCCATCGTTTTTGTTATTACTTAAGTCTTGGGTAATAATGTGGCGAATAAAATTAGATGAAGGTTGGTTTTCTGTTGAGCTCATTGATTTAGTTGAGTAGTACAAACAAAAGAATAGAGATTAAAAGTAATTATTCCCTCCTGTTTTTTCTTTCTTTGGTCAGAGGGTTGCTGAACGATTACGGTTAAACACTATTGGTAAATTCTAAGATGGGGAATATCTCATCTATAGCATAAGAATTGAATAGGGTATTTTACACTGTAATTATGTTATTTCGCAAAGCGGAGGGAATGAATGAGTCTTTATAATGGTGGCTGTTTTGAACCTGTTCGGATAATTTCTACCGAGCTACCTACTGATAATTGACCGGTACTGCCATGCAGGGCATTTTGTCCAAAATAAACGTGCTTATTCCATTTTCGTAAACGATTAAGTGTGGTTAGTGGTTCTTTGCCAATCCGGGCTGTTTGCGTATTTATTGTCGGTACTGAGCACCTGGAACAGGGTTTGGGTAATCTAAAGTTAATGTTGTTGATTGATATTTCCCGCCAGCTATCTTCAGCATAACTTTCGCATTGAGAAATAACTAAATTGGGACGGAATCTTTCTATGGGAAGTTGTTGCTTCATTTCCTGATTGAGTGATGCCAGTGATGCACTGGAGATGATTAGAAAAGGAAAACCATCCGCAAAGCCGACTTGGTCAGTGATTGAGGCATAATCAGGATCGACAGGGCGAATGGCTATATCCGGTTGGTAGACTAGCTGACATTCAATGTCTAAAAAGTCACTTAACCATTGGTCGACTTCCGGGGTAGTGGTATGTGCGAGGCATTGGTCATGCCAAATCGTTGTATTAATGACAGAGCCACTGTCTGGATAAAGTGGTAATGTCACGCTACCTGATGTTTCTGTGCTGAGAATCAGCTGATTTTCTGTTAGTTGCGTTTTAATTAAGACCATTTCAGGTAAACGACGTTGACTTAAAAATTGCTTGTTACTATCAATTAACATCCATTTTCTATCGTGTAATAAGCCTTTTTTATTAACAGTCCAATTTGAAACCTTGATTCCCGCGAGTGATTTAACGGGATAAATAAAAATTTCACTCAGGGCAGGGTGGGTCATATTATGGATTAAACTAGCTTATTAAGTTGCTTACTTGATCGGCGGTGACACGACCACTGAGTGCGCTGTTAACTGTGTCAGGTGTACGTTCTATATCTTGTTTAAGCTGGTCAACTGCTTTTTGCGCTTGTTCTTTACTATTTATCTGTGAGGGTGTGTTTTGTTCTGTTGGCGATGATAATCTAACGGCTTCGTTTGATAGGTTAACAGTAATACCCGAATTTTGGATGTTAGTATCTTGCTCTTTAGTCTTTAACTGGTCATTAGCAATTTTTTGATTTTGGGCGCTGCCAGCCGGGATAGATTGAGGAGAAGTAATTTGTTGGTTATTAATTTCCATGATGAATCCTTAAATATAGACTATGTGTTAAAAACAGATCAGTTAGGTTGTTAGTGTATTACAAAGTTCATTTGAATATTAAGTCGTTTTGTGTTTTGAGTAAATAATCCCCCAGTTCATTATTAAGCTGATCAAATTTCAAGCCGTATTCTATGTGGTTTTTATGGTAAATTATTTTACTTTTGATGCTGAATTTTCGCTTATCTTTAAAGGTTAATTCAAGTATGACTTGCTTTTTTTCTGATAACTTGTCTTTGAACTCTATTGATGCACCTTTACTGCTAATATCAAGTAATTTAACCAGTATCTTTTTTGAAGGTTTAAATAAGAATGGCTGTATAAGCAAGGCAGTAATATCAACTCTGACATAGCGAACAGCAGTGCGATGATTATCTTCTTGGAGATTATCT
>CAYMPX010000028.1:3970-10581 GCA_964392135.1 uncultured Methylomarinum sp. | reverse complement strand
GATTATCTTCTTGGAGATTATCTATAGACATGCTGAATATTTCATCATCATAATCTGTTTCATTTTCAGGTTTATTCATAATGCGGGAAAAACAATTTTCTCTTGTATGTGCTTAAGTATTGATCTTTAAATGATATTATTCAACTTTTTTTGTTATTAATGTTACAGTCCGAATAATACCTGATAATCAATATAGGCATTGTAAGCCGCGAGTGCTGCTAAAATAAGGAAAATAGCACCACTGATTTTATGAAAAAGGGCAAGAGGAAATTTTTTTAATACTTTTTTTCCTATGATTATACCGAGTAATGAAGACATGGCTAAAGCAAGTGTTGCTCCAATCCATACTGCAGTGGGCGAATAGGTGCTGCTTAAAGCAACAACAGCTAGTTGTGTTTTGTCGCCAAATTCTGCAACGGTAATCAACAGAAAGGTGGTAAAAAAAATATGGTGACTCTTTTTAACAGTATTTTCCTGGTCTTCCTCATCATCGTGATTAAATAGTGAATGTAGACCGAAAGTGGCAAATAATACAGCAACAGATGCAGAAATAATGTAACCAGGTAGCCAGCTGGAAATAGTCGCCCCAAAAATAACGGCAAGACTATTTAAAAATGCAAATGCGGCGGTTGCTCCCAAGAGTACAGGTGTTGCTTTATGTCGAGCGGCTAACGACATACAAACCAATTGGCTTTTATCACCGATTTCAGCGGCTACAATAAGCATAAAACTGGTGCTGGCAGTGATAGACAGTTCAGCAAGTATAGCTGTATTAAAAATGTCAGGTAAATTCTGTAGCAGACTATCCATTTGTTTTTATATGTAATTACTCTAAGTAAGAGGACTGATCCCCGAAAATATCTTTATTTCACCATGAAGGGCTTGAAGGTATTTGCTTTATGCATTTTTGTTGACACATCTGCAACCCCGAGCTGAGTGTTTTATGAACTTCGATTGCTCAACCCATCAGCTTATTCGATAAATCGCTTTGTCTCTTCCCTTCATTATCTTCATGTGCTTCATGGTGAAAACAAGTTATAAACTATATGTTGCATCAGCATCCTCTAAGAAAGTACATTATCTAGCGTCATCATAATAATAAATCCAGCCATTAAAGAAAATGTTGCGTGACGAGAGCGCCCTTTAGAATGTGTTTCAGGAATAATTTCTTCACTAATAACAAATAACATGGCACCTGCTGCAAAGCCCATTGCAAGAGGTAATACAGAAGAAAATGCGGTCACCATTGTAATTCCCAGTAAACCGCCAACAGGCTCAACCAGTCCGGTGAGTGTGGCAATACCAACCGCTTTCCATCTATTGTAACCTAAACCCACAAGAGGCAGAGCAACTGCAAGTCCTTCGGGAATATTTTGTAAAGCAATGGCAATCGCCAGGATAGTACCGTTTTTCATATCGCCCGAACCAAAGCTCACGCCAACCGTCATGCCTTCTGGAAAGTTATGTATGGTGATGGCAATAATAAATAACCAGATTTTCTGCAATGAGTCTTTGTCCGCGTTAGGTACAGCATCTAAATGTAAATGAGGTAAGTGTTTATCTGAAACATGTAGAAAAAGTGCGCCAATCATCATGCCGGCAGCGACTATCCAAAGTCCTTTGCCTGGCCACATTTGATTTCCATAATCCATACCTGGTACCAATAGTGAAAAAGCGGTTGCAGCAAGCATAACCCCCGCTGCGCCTCCCAGCAGGCTGTTAAATAAGGTGTCCGATATGTTTTTTAAAAAGAGCGCTGGTAGTGCGCCAACCCCCGTTGCCAAGCCAGCAAGAATGCTCGCTAGAAAGCCAATAACGACAATTTCACCAAAGAATAAATATAACAGTCCAAATAGCAAAACCTGGGATACCAGGAAAATGCCTGAAAGTGTCAGCCAGCGTTGTGTGGCGGGCATGGCTTTTATTTTCTGGTAATTTGAGTGAGATTGAATGTGCGAATATTGAGTGTTGAAAAAAACAATGATATTTTCCATAGACTGCCTACTTTATAGATATGAGAAGCGTTTGATTATACTAAACCATGAAGAAAATAGGTTTTTTGAGTGTTCCTGTTTTTAAATAATTATTAATGGGAATAATTTTTTAATTACGACAGAAAAATTCGGCATCCTTCATTTTTCAATTTGCACTTTATATTGCTTTAGGATGTGCCGACGTTAGGAAACGCATCAAACCAACCTTAGCGGATGCGCTTCGTACCTCAGCACGCCATATACTTATAGTCCCCCCATAAATAGTATGAACAGTGAAATTGATACAATTCTGGCACTAATTTGGTTATGCAAACTCATCAGGAAAAATTCCTTTTTTTTGTGACTGCGCCAGTCGTGAGGTGAAAAATGCTATCTTAATATTTTTTAGTGTTTAAATATGAGAGTGTGATGAAAAAAGTTGTTCATGGGTTATTCCCTTTGTTGTATGTTCTATCAATAAATAATGTTGTAGCTGAATCAAATGCCATTGAACTGGATACGGTTGAAGTCTTTGGGGTTACGCCATTATCAGGGAGCGGCTTGTCTTTGGATAAAATTCCTGCCAATGTACAGCATGTTTCATCTGAACAATTACAAGGTGCGCAAACTACTTCCCTGGCTGACTATATGAATCGTTATATGGGAAGTGTGCATATTAATGAAGCACAAAATAATCCTTTGCAACCAGATGTTTATTATCGTGGCTTTGTTGCATCACCATTATTAGGTTTGCCTCAGGGCTTGTCTGTTTATGTTAATGGCGTGCGTTTTAATGAACCGTTTGGTGATTCTGTTAACTGGGATTTAATTCCTCAAGGGGCGATTGATAGCATGAGCTTGATGCCGGGTTCTAATCCTCTGTTTGGACTTAATACCTTGGGTGGGGCTATTTCCTTAAAAACTAAAACAGGTTTTTCAGCGCCAGGTCATCAACTGGAAGTATCTGGAGGTTCCTGGGAAAGGTACTCAGAAGAATTGACCAGCGGTTGGAATAATGGAACCTGGGGTTATTTTATAGATCTGAATCGTTTTGAAGAGCAAGGCTGGCGTGATTTCTCGCCGACGGAGGCTAATCGAGTCTTTGGTACTTTAAGTTGGCGTGGAGAACGCGGTGAGCTGGATCTAACTTTAGGAGCTAATGACAATAATATGAAAGGTAATGGGGCAGTACCTATTCAATTGCATGAACAGCAGCGTAAAGCAGTTTTCACCCATCCAGATCAAACAGTCACACGGATGTTTTTTTCAGAATTATCGGGATTATTTGATGTAACGGATACTTTGCAATTAACGGGTAATGCCTATTTTCGTCAGAATCGGATTAAATCATTTAATGGTGATGATAGTAATTTTCAACCTTGTGATGTGGATGCCACTTTAATTTGTGATGAACAAGGCGAAGTTACAGAAGGTTTACGAGGTAATGATATTACCGTTGCTAATGTTTATGGGGCACAAAATCCTGATGATGTCTTGGGGGCAACTAATAACACCAGTCAAACTCACATGCGCAGTACAGGCGGTACCATTCAATCAATGTTTAGCGAAGATATTTTTGGGCATGAAAATAATTTTATTTTCGGGGCAGCTTATGATTATGCGGATGTTCATTTTGAGTCAGATACTGAGTTAGGTTTGTTAACGGATAGTCGAGGTACCAGGGGAAGTGGTGTTTTTGTTAATGAGGCGCGTGTACGATTAAATACCCTGACTGAGACTTATGGGTTTTATTTTAGTGATAGTTTTTCTGTAACAGATGATCTGACTGTCACGTTTGGAGGGCGTTATAACCAAAGCAGTATTACATTGAAAAACCAGTATATTAATGGGGAAGATAAGCTGAGTGGAAATCATAAATTTGACCGTTTTAATCCATCGGCAGGCTTTACTTATCAGATGCTGGATAATGTTGGTATGTACGGAAACTATAGTGAATCAGCTAGAGTGCCGACACCAATGGAACTCAGTTGTGCTGATGAAAATGACCCTTGTAAATTACCGAATGCTTTTGTTGCAGACCCTCCATTAGCGCAGGTTGTTGCCAAAACCTGGGAAGGCGGATTTAGAGGTGATTTAAACGAGTTTATGAGCAGAGGTAATTTTAACTGGAATGCAGGCTTTTTTCACACCACTAATAATAATGATATTATTTTTAATCGTGGTGGTAGCAGTATTAGTGAAGGTTTTTTTAGTAATGTTGGGCAAACCGTACGTTATGGTGTTGAGACTGGTCTGAGCGTTAATATGCCTCAATTAATCAGTGAGATTGATGATTGGCATTTTTCAAGTAATTACACCTACTTGAATGCACGTTTTCAGGATGGTTTTACGATTCAAAATCCTTTGGATAATGAACAGGCGGCAGTTGTAGAGCAAGGTGACCGTATTCCCGGGTTACCCGAGCACATCTATAAAGCAACGCTAGGTGTAGATCTATGGCAACATTGGTCTTTAGCGGTTGATGCACAATACAGTGGCAATCAGTTTTTTAGAGGCGATGAAGCAAATATTACGGCACCATTAGGGGGATATTGGGTATTTAATGCCAGTACCGAAGTAAAAATCAATGAGTATGTTGCATTGTTTGGGCGAGTAAATAATATCTTTGATAGGGATTATAAAAGTTTTGGTGTTTATGGACAGGCTGATGAAGTGTTGGGTGATAGTTTTGATAATGGACGTTTTGTTTCCCCTGGCGCACCAAGGGCAGGCTGGATAGGTATTCGTCTTTCAATATAGGAATACAGCAACAGATATAAAAAAGCCCGCATAAAGCGGGCTTACGTTGGTTTTCTATTTTTATTATTATTTTATATACGCTTACGCCTTTTTGGCGAGTAAACCAAGAAGTTACTGATTTATTATTATTATAATAGTCTTATATAGACCACTTTCCCCCTCAAAAGACAACATAATGTTGAGCACTTCCCTTAGCTGGTGAGCAGTTTACATTATAAAAAACCGAGATGTCCATCAAAAAAACCGAGTTAAATCAAAAAAAAACAAGATAAAAAAAACACACAATAAATACAGGGGTTTATGAATAATTAGAATAGCCTAATATACTCTTAAGCAGGCAGTCACTGACTATTTATTTAATTGACGTTGTTTTTCTTCCATAATGAAAAAATTTAAACGGTCATTAAGAATGGCATGTAAGTAAAAATTGATGTCTTTGGCTTTTTTAGCCAAATTAATCTGTAATATGGCAAATTTTGTATTGCCTGTTGCGTAATAATACTCGGCTAGGTAGCGGTGTGATTCAGACGGTTTATTAAGGTCAGCATAGCTTTGAGCTAGCAATTCAAAATAGAGAGGTTGCTGCTTCATTGGGTAAGAAAGTGATTGCAACATTGTTTTTGCTTTATCAGGCTGTTTTGCTCGCAATAAGGTAGAAATATATTCGATTCTAAGTGCATTGTTGGTTGGGAAGTGATGAAGTCCATGTTCAAATAGCTTAAGTGCTTTTTGGTGCTGTTGACTCTCTAATGCTGTTTTTGCTAATGCATAAGCATATTGCGGTTGTTCGGGGTATTGCTTTATTAATTGTTGGAAAATAGCCTCTGCAACAGGGTAATTTTGAGACTCAAGATGAATCAGAGCAATACCGTAACGTGCAATAGCCTGTTGATCTTTTGTGCCTTGGTACTCACGACTTTTAAAATAGTTTAATGCCCTCTCTTTGTTAGAGGCTGTACTTACTCTTAGTTTTGCCTGGGTGAGCAAATAACCTTGAGAGTCCGGGTACTGTTTGTAAGGATATTTATTTGAGCGTCCACGGGTGTCAGAAATACGAGATGCCGACACAGGGTGGGTACGTAAAAATTCAGGAACACCTTGACCAAAATATCGAGTGGATTGCTGTAGGCGTTCAAAGAAAACCGGCATACTTCTTGGGTTGTAATTAGATTCTGCCAGGGTTTGCATACCGACACGGTCTGCTTCTTTTTCGTTGTCACGGGTAAAATCTATTTGAAATTGAATACTACCGGCTTGTATTGCCAATAATGCCGCTTGACCAAGAGCCGGTGACTGGGTGCCTAATAATATAGCCGCTAAAGTTGCAGCTGCCGTGGGAATAGATAACTTACTCGCTGCTTCAAAGGCTCTGTATAAATGCCGCTGGGTAACGTGAGCGACCTCGTGCGCCATGACTGACGCTAATTCACTTTCTGACTCTGTGAGCAATAATAATCCTGAATTGACCCCGATATAGCCGCCAGGACCTGCAAATGCATTGATTTGATTATCTAATACCACAAAAAAATGAAAAGGATTAGAGGGCATGTCACTGTTAGCAACTAACTGTCTACCAATAGAGTCAATATATTGCTGTATTTCAAGGTCTTGATTAATCTTTATTCTTGCGTGTAAACTTCTAAAAAAAGCGCGTCCTAATTCCTTTTCTTGTGCGGGGGATATTAATGCACCCGTGGAGTCGCCCATATCAGGGAGTTGAATTTTATTTATTTCAGTGGCTTGTTGTTGGCTGGGAAAAACA
This sequence comes from uncultured Methylomarinum sp., assembly GCA_964392135.1. Classification (GTDB taxonomy): domain Bacteria; phylum Pseudomonadota; class Gammaproteobacteria; order Methylococcales; family Methylomonadaceae; genus QPIN01. Next base: position 4,086 of record CAYMPX010000028.1, on the reverse strand, counting down.
GATAATGAAAGGGCTAGAATAATATTTTTGGTTTTAAAATGCATGTTACCAAGACTGGAGGAGGTGTTTTTGGTTCATAATACATTTAAACAGGTGAAAGGTGAAAGGTGAAAGGT
>CAYMPX010000028.1:0-3870 GCA_964392135.1 uncultured Methylomarinum sp. | reverse complement strand
AGGTGTTTTTGGTTCATAATACATTTAAACAGGTGAAAGGTGAAAGGTGAAAGGTAGTGAGTGGTTAGTGGTTAGTGGTTAGTGGATTGCTTATAAACTTCTATTTTGTGTCATCAATTGGTTGAGGGGAGGAGTATGCTTATTAGCGCATTACTTTGCAGCTTTCTGTTGGGTTTATTCATAGGCGGATGGCTTTTTTCTGATTCAAGGTCTCGGCAACTTATTCCGATTCGCAGGCTTAGTCACGCGTCTTCAAAAGAAGAATTACTTGGAATACTGGCTTCTGTCGGAGTGCAAAAACTAACCCGACTGATTCCTGGGATTATTCTGGAAACGGATAAAATCATTGTGTTTAAACACCCAAGACCAAAATACAGAATACATTATATTTTTGCCCCAAAAAAAGACATCAAGGATATTAGTGATTTTTCAGAGGATGACAAGGAGTACTTGATTGAGATTTTTGCCGTTATCAGTACAGTGATTAAGCAAGAAAGATTGCAGGACTACAAGTTATGGAGCAATGGCCCTGGAAAACAGGATGTAACCTATCTGCATTTTCATTTGGGTGCAAAATGAATGGCTTTACCTGGCAGGATAAATAGGATAAGTTTTAACCTTAAGTCCTTTAGTCGGCTGTTAATTTTTTTAAAAGTAATAAAATGAAATATGCAATACAAGTTAATACCAGTCCTAATAATTCAAATTCAGGTTATTTGGCTTATCAATTTATAACAGCCGCATTAAAAAGGGAGCATGAAATATTACGCGTTTTTTTTTATCAAGAAGGTATTTATCATGCCTTTCGATATGCCACACCACCTGATGATGAATTACAAATGACGAGACTGTGGAGTGCGTTGGCAAAAGAGTACGGTATTGACTTGGTTGTGTGCATTTCAGCCGCACAAAGGCGGGGTTTGTTATCTGCTGATGAATCAAAAAGGCAAGGGAAGGGGGATGATGATTTGGCTGATGGCTTCAGGATTTCGGGTTTGGGGCAGTTGCTGGAAGCAACTTTGCTGACAGATCGGTTTATTGAATTTGGATAACGCTAGCAATGAAAAAGTTTTTGTTTATTATGCGCTCAACACCGCATGCAGGTATTCAGTTACAAGAAAAATTAGACCTTATTTTAACTACGGCTGCATTTGATCAACCGCTTGCTTTGTTGTTTTTAGATGATGGAGTTTTTCAGTTAAAGAAAGGCCAGCAACCGGAAAAACAAGAGCTAAAAGATACCCTGTCTATTTTTAATGCTCTGGAAATTTATGATGTGCATGAGCTTTATACAGAGGTTGAGTCATTGCAGGAACGGGGTTTAAAACCCCGTGATTTAAGTTTGCCTGTAAAAGCGTTTTATAGAAAGGATATTAATCAATTAATCAAGGGATATGACGTGCTTATATAAGTATAGGTGAAAGGTAAAAAATCAAAAGCAGTGCGCTCTTTGTCTTTTACCTTGAACCTTTCACCTGGTACCGCTTTTATTTAATCTTCTTGTATTTAATACGATGAGGATTATCCGCATCAGTGCCTAAGCGTTTATGACGATCTGCTTCATAATCTTCATAGTTACCTTCAAACCAGACCACTTCACTGTCACCTTCAAAAGCCAGGATGTGAGTGGCAATTCTATCCAGGAACCAGCGATCATGTGAGATAACAACGGCACAACCCGGGAATGCTAAAATGGCTTCTTCCAAAGCACGTAATGTTTCTACATCCAGATCATTGGTTGGCTCATCAAGTAATAATAAATTGCCGCCACTTTTTAATAACTTCGCTAAATGCACACGGTTGCGTTCACCACCGGATAAATTACCGATATGTTTTTGCTGATCCGCGCCTTTAAAGTTAAATCGACCGAGATAAGCGCGTGATGGTGTTTGATACGTGCCGACAGTAATATTGTCTAACCCGTCGGATACTTCTTCCCATACGGTTTTATTTGGATCCATGTCGTTGCGTAACTGGTCAACATAAGCCAGTTTAACCGTTTGTCCCAAGATCACTTCCCCCGCGTCAGGTTTTTCAAATTCAGCCATTATGCGAAATAGGGTGGTTTTACCTGCGCCATTGGCACCAATAATACCCACAATGCCACCGGGTGGGAGTTTAAAGCTTAGGTCATTGAATAATAATTTATCGCCAAAGGCTTTATTGATGTGTTCAACATCAATAACAACATCCCCTAAACGTGGACCGGGCGGGATATAAATTTCCTGGGTTTCACTCCGCTTTTGTACTTCTTTGGATGATAATTCATCAAAGCGAGCTAAACGGGCTTTACTTTTAGCATGACGACCTTTGGCACCAGAGCGTACCCATTCCAGTTCTTTTTTTAATGCTTTCTGGCGCGATGATTCCTGTTTAGACTCTTGGGCTAAACGCTGTTCTTTTTGTTCCAGCCAGTTTGAATAATTACCTTCCCAGGGAATCCCCATGCCGCGATCAAGCTCAAGAATCCAGCCCGCAACATTATCTAAAAAGTATCTGTCATGGGTTACCGCAACGACAGTTCCTTTATAGTCATGTAAAAAACGTTCTAACCAGGCGACAGATTCGGCATCTAAATGGTTAGTAGGCTCATCAAGTAACAGCATGTCGGGTTTAGAAAGTAACAAACGACAAAGTGCGACGCGGCGTTGTTCTCCACCTGATAATTTAGTGACATCCGCATCCCAAGGTGGAAGGCGTAAAGCATCAGCGGCAATTTCCAGGGTTCTTTCCAGTTCCCAGGCACCTGCTACTTCAATTTTTTCCTGTAATTCAGCTTGTTCAGCCAGTAATGCATCAAAGTCTGCTTCAGGGTCTGCAAAGGCTTCGTTAACCTGATTATAGCGGTCAACAATGGCTTTAATTTCTGCAACGCCTTCTTCTACATTACCTCTAACATCTTTCGTGGGGTCTAATTCAGGTTCTTGAGCCAAATAACCAATGTTAATGCCTTTTTGAGGAATTGCCTCACCCTCTATTTCTGTATCAAGTCCCGCCATAATTCGGAGTAAGGTTGATTTACCCGAACCATTTAAGCCCAGTACACCAATTTTTGCACCGGGAAAAAAGGAAAGTGATATATCTTTAAGGATATATTTTTTAGGGGGGACAATTTTACCCACCCGGTTCATTGAATAAATATATTGAGCCATAAGTCTTTATAATTAAAAAAACCCTATTATTTCACGTTATGCGGATGAGTTTAACTTTCGTATTAAACTTTGTTCCCCTGAGTGCATTACTTGCCTATGATTCCATTTAAAAACCGGGTATGCGATGTAGGCGATTAAGGTCATCCATAGTTTTGTGGTTTGAATATTCCACTCGAATTGAATTTGCGTATAGTGGTTATGCTGTGTCAATTTACAACACCCCGAGCCTGTCAAGTCACCTTTTGCATTAAATGAAATAAGTTGGTAGGGAATAAGTTGGGTAACGCATAGCTCAAAATTAAGGTGGTAGGGTAAGCAGGTACTCCAGAAATATTTGTGTCTATTATTGATTCCATTTTCCTCACCTGGGTCGATTTCAATGACTTTATCGACATACTTCCACCAATTTGGCCATGCTTCTACCTCCAGTATACTGAACCAGCAAGCTTCAATGGAAGCGGGGATTTTCCAGGTTGTAATTAAATTAAAAGTAGGCATGGACACGTACACTATGGCATTGTTTATGGTAAAAGAAAGTAGGTGAATTTTAATTAAAAACGGAGAGTTATAATAGTCATAACTGACTTGCCTTGTTACACATCTTATTCCTCCTTGTTATTGTGAAGGTTACTGTATATCATCAGCAATTATCAATTTAGAGAATTTTCTCGTTCCCACCGTCCTCGGTGGGAACGCATACGGTGCTTATATCAGGCTC
>CAYMPX010000027.1:0-16481 GCA_964392135.1 uncultured Methylomarinum sp. | reverse complement strand
CACCGCAGGTTTTGGCTGCCTCATGAATAATCACACAGCGACCGGTCTTGGAGACCGATTCCAAAATGGTATTCATATCCAAAGGCTTGATGGTAGCAATGTCAATAACTTCGGCGTTAATGCCCGATGCCGACAACTGCTCAGCCGCTGAGAGGGTTTCATGAATCATCGCGCCCCAGGAAACTAATGTGACATCACAGCCTTCACGTAACACAAAGCAAACATCCAAAGGCAAGGCTTCACCGTTATCTTTCACATCCTGTTTTACCAGACGGTATATTCGTTTCGGTTCCAGAAAAATAACCGGATCAGGATCGCGTATTGCTGCCAGTAACAAACCATAAGCCCGGCCAGGCGAGGAGGGAATAACGACTCGCAGGCCGGGGATATGGGCAAACAACGCTTCGGTACTCTCGGAATGGTGTTCGGGTGCATGTATGCCGCCACCGAAAGGTGCGCGCAATACCAAAGGGCAACTCAGGCGACCTCGGGTTCTGTTGCGCAAGCGGCTGGCGTGACTGATAATCTGGTCGATAGCAGAATAAATAAACCCCATAAACTGAATTTCTGCCACAGGTTTGAGTCCTTCTGCAGCCATGCCGATGGACATGCCGGCAATCAGGGTTTCCGATAAAGGCGTGTCGATAACTCGCTGTTTGCCGAATTTTTCCTGCAAACCATCGGTTGCTCTAAAGACCCCGCCATTGACACCGATATCCTCACCAAGTACCACCACACTGGGGTCTGCTGACATTTCTGAGCGTAGCCCCCTATTGACTGCATCAAGCAGAGTCACTTCTGTCATTTTGATGGCTCCTTACGCATGACTGAATCACGTTGCTGCACTAGGCTGTCGGGTAATGTTGCGTATAAATAATCGAACATAGTTTCGGGCGCTTGTGCGGGTGTATTCAGATATTCATTTACTTCGCTTTCAATTTCATCCTGACAAACAGCAACTAACTTTTCCTCATCTTTATCGGACCAATAGCCTTTTTGAGTTAGATAAAGATGAAGTCTTTTTATCGGTTCATAGCGCCAGTTTTCTTGCAATTCCTTTTCGCTGCGGTAACGGCTGGCATCATCCGCTGTGGTATGATCGCAAAGCCTGTAAGTAATTGCCTCAATCACTGTCGACCCTGCGCCGCTACGTGCTTTATCCATTGCTAGCTGGATTTGGCAATACAATGCCAGCACATCGTTACCATCAACTTGTATGCCGGGGATGCCGGCAGCAATGGCTTTTTGCGCCAGCGTCTGGGCGCGGGTTTGTTTATTCTGGGGAAGAGAGATTGCCAGGCGATTATTGTTGATAATAAATACAACAGGTAGATCCCAGGTACCGGCAGCATTGATCGCTTCATAAAAATCACCTTTGGAGGTTGCGCCATCACCGAGTACACAAACAGCCACTCTTTTTTCTCCACGCAATTGCATGGCATAGGCAACGCCAACGGCTTGGGGAGCCTGGGTGGCAATAGGCACACAGATGGGAAAATCACGTCGCGGTCCTTGAAAATTCATACCCTGCTCATTACCACCCCAATATAACAAGATTTCACTCATCTTAACGCCACGCAAAAATTGTGCGGCATATTCACGGTATGCGGGAAACAATACATCTTCATCCTGCATAATACTGCCGATAGCTACTCCAATAGCCTCCTGACCCAGTGAAGAGGCATAAGTACCGAGTTGACCTCTTCGTTGTAAGGATATGGCTTTTTTATCAAACAAACGGGTTTTAAGCATGGCCTGATAAAGTGTAATCAGCAGATCACTATCATTGGCAATTTCCGGCAAGGGGGATACAACAGGATTGCCTTGGTAGTCAATCATCTGATAGTATTGGATATCGAAATGAGCAACCGAAAGGGAGTGTTCCTGTTCTTGCATTTGAATAGTCTGCTGTCCGCTTATCATTAGTTTTGCCTGTTTATTCAACATCATTACGCCTTATCCTGTTACATATGCGCGACTACCTGCCTCGATCCAGAAAGAATTTGTTCGGCAATCTTATTGGCTACACGATGACAAGGCTGTTTATCCGTTAGCGACTGTTGATAAATATGGCAAACAGAATCATAGATTGCCTCAATCCGTTGATTAGTCTCAATGCTGACACCATAGATAACGTGAATCAAGCCACCCGCATTAACGACATAATCCGGTACGTAAAAAATATTTTTCTGATTTAGAATATCGCCATGCTCATCTTCAGCCAATTGATTATTGGCAGCACCACAGATGATTTTTGCTTTGATGCGGTGAACTGTCTGGTCATTGATGATACAGCCAAGTGCACAAGGTGATAGCACATCACATTCAAGGTCTATGATTTTCTCAGGGTCTATAGCGATTGCACCGAACTCATCAACACAATGCTGAACAGCCTGCTGATTAATATCACTAATCGCTAATTTTGCACCATTTTCATGCAACAATCGGGTGAGATGTAACCCCACTTTGCCTATTCCTTGAATAGCAACCAAGGTTCCTTCCAGGTCGCTCCTGTCCAGTTTTACTTTGACTGCTGCCTTAATCGCATTCAACACCCCCTGCGCTGTATGCAAGGAAGGATCTCCAGAGTCCGCTGAGGTGCTCAAAACAAACTGGGTCTTACGGACGATGATATCCATATCAGAGACTTTAGTACCGACATCCACAGCGGTAATAAAGCGACCGTTGAGGCTATTAATAAATTCGCCATAACATTCAAAGTAAGCATCAGGGTCGATAATTTTATCGGGTCGCAGTAAAACCCCTTTGCCACCGCCATAAGGCAAACCGGCATAAGCACTTTTATAACTCATTCCTTTTGCCAAACGCATGGCATCTTCCAGAGCATGCTGCTCGGAAGGGTATTTCAGGCAACGTGTGCCACCCAGTGCTGAACCTTTACGGGTACTATGAATCGCAATAATAGCTTTCAAACCAGAGGCGGGATCAACCTTGAAATGTAAATCCTCCATGCCATGCTTGGCAGCATGATCGAAGATACCAAGCGTTGAATGATCTTCAATTTCCCTGGGCACAGGATAGGGAAAAGTGTTGGGTGACATGGCAGTATACATCGTTCATGCCTTCTAAAATTATTTACAGGATTCGACATTGAAGGGCGGAAAAAATTCCCGATTTAATAGTGATTGTGGATTCAGGCCGTATAATTATGCGCTGCACTGATAATTTCACGCATCCTGAATTTTTGCAGTTTAGCTGTCTGAATTCACGCCCTTTATATGTCTGCTGTTCTGTTGGAACTATCAATAGAAAACTGAATCCCTTGTGCTAACGGCAGATGCGTACCCCAATTAATAGTATTGGTTTGACGACGCATATAGTTTTTCCAGGCATCGGAGCCGGCTTCCCTGCCACCGCCGGTATCTTTTTCTCCGCCGAAAGCACCGCCAATCTCGGCACCGGATGTGCCAATGTTGATATTGGCAATCCCACAATCGCTACCTACAGCCGATAAGTATAATTCGGCGTGGTGAAGATTGTCGGTGAATAATGCAGAAGAAAGCCCCTGTGGCACATCGTTTTGTAAGGCAATGGCTTGTTCGATCGTTTTAAAGGTCATGAGATAAAGAATCGGCGCGAAGGTTTCTTGCTGAACGATAGCCCAATGATTTTCTGCACCAACCAGCGTGGGTTCGACAAAATAACCCTTGCCATCTACTATTTTTCCACCGTAAATAATATCGCCTCCCTGTTGTTTAATTTCAACGATGGCCTGTTTAAATCGCTCTACTGCGGCAGCGTCAATCAATGGCCCTACCAAGACTTCGGGCGCTAGTGGGTTTCCAATCACTATGTGTTGATAAGCATACAGCAACTGCTTTATAACGCTTTTATAAAGTAATTCATGGACAAATAATCGGCGTGTGGTAGTGCAACGCTGCCCCGCCGTACCTACCGCGCCAAATACAATTGCAGGAATTGCCAGCTCAAGATTTGCATATTTATCAATAATCACCGCGTTGTTACCGGACAGCTCCAGCAAGCATTTTCCCAAACGAGTCGCTACTTTGCGGTTAATCATCCGACCTACCGCAGAGGAGCCGGTAAAGGAAATCAGCGGAATGTGTTGGTCTTCGACGAATGGATTAAGCAATTTATTATCATCTGGAATAAACAGGGAAAAAATACCTGGATAGCCCATGTCGGACAATATTTGATTGCAAATGTGTTGTACCGCGATAGCGCATAACGGTGTTTTGGGCGAGGGTTTCCAAATCACCGTATTGCCTGCGACGGCTGCAATAAAGGCATTCCAGGCCCACACGGCGACGGGGAAGTTGAATGCCGTAATCACCCCGACCACACCTAGCGGTAACCATTGTTCATATAAGCGATGCTGCGGCCGTTCTGACGGCATGGTTTTTCCATAAAGCATCCGCGATTGACCCACCGCAAAATCGGCGATGTCGATCATTTCCTGGACTTCCCCATCGGCTTCAGCCTTGATTTTACCTGTCTCCAAGGCGACTAAATTGCCAAGCAGATGTTTTTTATCGCGTAATGCGGCTGCGATTCGACGCACTGCCTCGCCCCGTTTAGGTGCCGGAATATTACGCCATACTGCAAAAACCTTTTCAGCTTCGCCTATCATGCGCTGATATTCAGCGGCTGTACCTGGCCGAATTTTGGCGAGACTGTTTAAATCAGCAGGATTGATAGACTCGATGACATTCACGCTTTCATCGCCGAACCAATGTCCGCTAATACAACTACTGTTGTTGATTTCCTGGATACCCAGGGCTTCAAGTGCAGAATACATAAGGCAGCCTCCCTAACAGATGCTTGTGAATACATCATCCGATTTATCCGTGCCGGTAAGGTTCAAGCATTTTATAAACTTTCCATTAGACGGCTGTCTAATCATTAGTCCTTGAATATTTTATACGGAGGCTCATCATGTTTTCACAACATGACGATTTTGCGCATCATTTGGTCAACAATGTGTTAAGCAGTCAGGAAAGTTTGCAAGCCGACCCCGAAAATCGCAGTAAAGTGTTGTCACCTTATCCCGATGGGAACTGGGCTAGCCTGGAGCTAACACCCTTTGCTGCTGAAACACAAGCGGCAGATGCCCAGCTGTATTTTTGTGCGATAGAAAATGTCGATGCGTTGCTGAATGCTTATGCATTAGCGAGACAGCTTAAACCATTTGAAGAAGACCTTGCTGATGCTTGTGCTTATGTTAGCGGCTATGCCACAGAGTTTATGCAAAAGATCTTCAATCGCGCCAGTCAAACAATTAATGATGAAGATGCACGCCGAATAGCCGCTTTAGTGTCGAATCTGGATGTCTATGCCGCCGTGAAAGTCGTTGAATCGTTGCTTAACAGTCAAGCCGATTTGGCTTTGTTAAAAATAGCTGAGAAACAAGCCTGGACGCTGCACTTTGACCACCTTGCGATACGTTGCGGCTGTTCCGAACGCGGCGATGCGGAAAGAGTGGTCGAAAATTTATGCCGCCACCACGGCTATGTGCCCAGTCAGATTAGCGGTGAAAATTATTATCGCTTTAAAGATGGCTGGGATGCTTACGTTTTGTATAAAGTACTCAGCAACGGCCAACAGTTGCGCTTATTCATCGACCAATCATCCGCCGAAAATACCCCACAAATTATTCAGCACTGGAATCATGTCTACGGCTATACAGCCCATCACCTGGCTTTACGCGCCACCTGTGTTAGCAATAGCCATCGTCAAGCCGTTCCTTTGGCAGAATTAATCTCTGTCATGGAAAACAACAAGGTCGAGGTAATGACTGCCACCGGGCAATATACTGCGGGGCTTTTGGAGCAAGTGTTTACTAAACCTGAGTTAAATACTGACATTCCTGAACAAATTCGCCAGCATTTAAGACGATACGATGCCTGTTTGGAAGCCAGCATAGAAAATGGCAAATTATTGGAATTAGTCTCGCGCCGCGAAATAGCACCCTCATTGAAGGCAGATTACTTCGCGCTTTATGGCATCAAGTTTGATCCCAATAATCCATTACATTCTGCCCCTGTTTATGCCTATTTTCTTCCAGATCAAGCAGCCCATGTGATACGAACTTCGGTTCAGGTGACTTAAATGAACAAGGGTGTGAAAAAGGTTTTTGTTTTTGGTGCCGGCAAAATCGGTGCCTTGATTGCTTGTTTGTTAGCCGAGAAAAATGACTATGAGGTGACTCTGGCAGACGGCGACGAAAATACACTATTATGCTGGCGTAAGATGCATTCTAACTTGCATACATTGCATTTAAATGCTCGGCACAGCGATAGACTCCGGCAATTTCTTGTTGAAGATTCATTCGATGCCTTAATTTCTGCTTTGCCTTTCTACTGTAATCGCTCTATCGCTGAAATAGCCGTTGAAATGCAGTTACCTTATTTCGATTTAAGTGAAGATATCGAGACTGCGCGATATATACAAAAGCTCAGTAGCGGTCAGCAAACGCCTTTTGTTCCGCTATGCGGTTTGGCTCCCGGTTTTATCAGTATAGTCGCTAATGATTTGATGGGGCATTTTGAAACACTTGAGACCGTTAAATTACGGGTAGGTGCGTTACCGGTTCATCCCAGTAATGTTCTTAAATATTCATTAACCTGGTCAACAGAGGGGTTGATAAACGAATACAGTAATCCTTGTTATGGTATCGAAGAGGGTCAGATGGTTAGCTTAATGCCATTAGAGGGTTATGAAACCATCGAATTAGATGGCTTGTTATATGAGGCTTTTAATACCTCGGGTGGCTTGGGTACTTTGGCAGAAAGCTATCAAGGTCGCGTTAAAACCTTAAATTATAAGACCCTGCGCTATCCCGGGCATTGCGAAAAAATCCATTTTATGCTGCATGACCTTAAATTAAAACAAGATAGAACCCTGCTTAAAACAATTCTGGAAAATGCAATACCAAAAACATTACGCGATGTGGTACTGATTTATGTTTCGGTCATCGGTAGGCAAGGCGGTGAATTATTTGAAGAAAACTATGTCAACAAAATCTATCCGCGCAAGATATTAAATAAATCCTGGTCAGCGATTCAGATCACAACAGCCGCCAGTGTCTGTGCTATTACCGATATAGTGTTACAACACCGCAGCAACTATCGCGGATTTGTAGCTCAAGAATGTTTTAACTTGAATCAAGTCCTGGATAACCGTTTTGGTCGTTATTATAAGGTTGGCGGATAAATATTGACTTTTCCCTTGTAGGCTCATCCCGCCTTTTTCCTGATAGCGCGGAAATAAAGCGTCAGAATTTAAAACAATGGAATAATGACTATGTATTTATTAAAAGATAAACGCGCTCTGGTTTGTGGTAGCACTCAGGGTATCGGGCGAGCCATTGCCGTTCATTTTGCCAATCTTGGTGCACAAGTGATTCTTTTGGCTAGAAACCAAGTGGGGCTGTGTGCCGTGTCAGATTCACTCAGTACCAAGATGAATCAACACCATGCTTATATAGTGGCTGATTTTTCGCATCCCGATGATTTAAAGCAAACATTGGCAGAACAGTTGCCTGAATTTGAGCCTATTCATATCCTGATTAATAATACCGGCGGCCCTCCAACAGGAATGATTCAACAGGCCGATGCCGCAGAATTTCTGGCTGCTTTTTCAAAGCATCTAATCTGCAATCAGCTACTGGTTCAGGCAGTTGTCGAGGGTATGAAAAACAACGGTTTTGGTCGCATCATTAATATTATTTCCACTTCGGTCAAGCAGCCTATTCCAGGGCTAGGCGTTTCTAATACCATTCGGGGGGCAGTTGCCAGTTGGTCGAAAACATTAGCGGGAGAACTCGCGCCCTTTGGGATTACCGTCAATAATATTCTTCCGGGGGCAACAGATACCGCGCGACTCAAATCGATCATCGATAGTAAAGCGAATAAGATGAACAAAACGCCTGAACAGATTGTCACAGAGATGAAAAACGAGATTCCAATGGGACGTTTTGCAAGACCCGAAGAGATTGCACATGCAGCAGGTTTTCTGGCCTCAGAACTGACCTCTTATGTGACGGGGGTCAGCCTCCCTGTGGATGGCGGTCGAATAAACTGTTTGTAAAGGAATAGTTATGCAACACATCGCAAATTACATCAATGGTCAACTGGTTCCTGCGATTTCCGGTCTGTTTATCGAAAACATAGAACCGGCTACCGGTTTATGTTATTCGCAGTTGCCAGATTCTGATGCGGCAGATGTGGAGCTTGCCATTGAAGCGGCACAGAGTGCTTTTGACGCTTGGTCAAGTATAACGATTGATGAAAGGTCAACTATATTAGGCAAAATTGCCGATCTTATTCAGGATAATTTAGAGCAACTGGCTTTGACTGAATCTATAGATACTGGAAAACCTCTGGTAGTCGCGCGACAAGTCGATATTCCACGGGCTGCTACTAACTTTCGCTTTTACAGTTCAGCTATCCAGCATTTTTTTTCCGAATCCCATTCGATGGGTTCACAAGCCATAAATTACACTCTTAGAGAGCCAATCGGCGTGGTAGGTTGTATTTCTCCGTGGAATTTTCCGCTTCATTTGTTTAGCTGGAAAATCGCGCCTGCACTTGCCTCTGGTAACACCGTGGTCGCAAAACCCTCGGAACTTGCACCAATGACCGCGTTTCTGCTTGCCAAAATCTGTATCGAAGCGGGTTTGCCTGCTGGCGTTTTAAACATCGTACACGGATTAGGTTGCAAAGCAGGTCAGAGTCTGGTTGAGCATCCCCAAATACAGGCGGTCTCATTTACTGGCGGAAGCCAGACGGGTGCTAAGATTGCCAAGACTGCTGGCAGCTTATTAAAGAAAGTGTCTTTGGAATTAGGCGGAAAAAACCCCAATATTATTTTTGCTGACTGTAATTTTGAGCAGGCTCTGTCTACCAGTATACGCGCATCGTTTTATAATCAGGGAGAGGTTTGTTTGTCTGGCTCACGTATTTTTATTGAAAAGCCGCTTTTTAACAAATTTAAACATGAATTTGTGGCAAGAATACAATCACTTAAGGTTTCCGATCCCTTAGAAGAGGCGTGTAAGCAAGGCGCTCTCATCTCAAAAAATCACCTGCAAAAAGTAATTTCCTGCATTGAACTGGCTAAACACGAAGGCGGAAAAATATTGACTGGCGGGAAAACTGTAACTGTAACCGGGCGTTGTGAAAACGGATTTTTTATCGAACCCACCGTCATTGAAGGTCTGTCTCCCTATTGCCGCAGTAATCAAGAGGAAATCTTTGGTCCTGTGGTGACCCTTACCCCCTTTGAAACAGAAGCAGAAGTGCTTGAATATGCCAATAGTACGGCCTATGGCTTATCGGCATCAATATGGAGCGAAAATGTCAGGCGTTGTCATCGACTCGCCAGCCGTATTCAGTCAGGCGTCATCTGGGTGAACTGCTGGATGATTAGAGACCTTAGAACGCCTTTTGGCGGCATGAAACAATCGGGACTGGGTCGGGAAGGCGGTTTTGAAGCCTTACGATTTTTTACCGAAGCAAAAAATGTTTGCGTTTATATGGGGAAATAAAGCCGATGCTAAACGGTCGTGTAGATTCCAGCAAAGCCCCTGAACCTGTCGGCGCTTACCCTCATGCACGGCGTGTTGGTCAGCTACTTTTTTTATCAGGCGTAGGGCCGCGAAAACGGGGAATGGAAAAAATCCCGGGGGTCGAGCTGGACGAGCAAGGAAATATTCTTAGCTACGATATTGAAACCCAATGTCATGCGGTGTTTGAAAATGTTCGTATGATATTGGAAGAAGCGGGTTCTAGCTGGGATGAACTGATTGATATAACCGTGTTTTTAATCGATATAAAGCAAGATTTTTCACGCTATAACCAAGTTTATGCCGAGTGTTTTACCACGAATCAGCCGTGCCGGACGACAGTAGAAATATCCAGACTGCCTACGCCGATTGCAATTGAATTGAAATGTATTGCAACGATTCAATCATAACCATACACCTCCCCCTTGAGAAAGGGGAATTGAGGGGGGATTATTTACCCCAATGTCATTAAGTTAAGAAATTTGATATAGGATGTGCTGAGGGACGAAGCGCATCTTTCAGTGTGATGCGCTTCCTATCGTCAGCACATCCTATGATATTTCCCCTAACCCCTTTTTTAATAAGAAGGGGGCTTGAACGCTTGCATTCAATCAATATGCACCACCGTATCTGCAAATAGAAGGAGTTAACGCCATGAGAGAACTTAAGCCAATAAACTTTCAAAACTGGATTGATGAACATCGTCATCTGTTAAAGCCCCCTGTGTGCAATAAACGGGTGTTTGAAGAGGCGGAATTCATCGTAATGGTTGTCGGTGGACCTAACAGCCGTAAGGATTATCACTATGATGAGGGCGAAGAATTTTTCCAGCAAATCGAAGGGGATATGCTGTTAAAGATCATCGAAGACGGTCATCCCAAAGATATTCAGATCAAGCAAGGCGAAATTTTCCTTTTACCGCCGCGCATACCGCATTCCCCACAACGCTTTAAAAATACAGTAGGCCTGGTTATTGAGCGTAAACGCCTGGCAGGTGAAAAAGACGGTCTTCAATGGTATTGTGAGCAGTGCTGCAATTTACTCTACGAAGAATATTTTACCCTTAAAAACATCGAAACAGATTTACCGCCGGTGTTTGAACATTTTTATTCAAGTATCAATAATCGCACTTGTCGCCAGTGCGGGGTAGTGATGGAATGTCCCAGTTAAGCCAGTTTAAAATCGATATTCATACCCATATTCTTCCAAAAAATTGGCCAGATTTACAGGGAAAATATGGTTATGGCGGTTTTGTCAAAATCGAGCATTACCAGCCCTGCTGTGCGCGTTTGATTAAACAGGGCAGTGTTTTTCGCGAAATACAAAGCAATTGTTGGGATGCAAACAGACGATTAGAGGAGTGCGAAAACACCGGCGTTCGCGTTCAGGTGCTGTCTACAGTTCCGGTGATGTTTTCTTATTGGGCGAAACCGAAGCACACATTAGCGCTTTCCCGATTGCTTAACGACCACATTGCCAACATAGTGGCTAAATATCCTAAACGCTTTATAGGCTTGGGTACATTGCCGATGCAGTCGACAGAACTGGCTATTGTTGAACTGGAACGCTGTGTTCGGGAGTTAAATCTAGCCGGTGTTCAAATAGGCTCCCATGTCAATGGGGATAATTTGAATGAAGCACGTTTTTTCCCAATTTATGAAGCGGCACAGGATTTAGGGGCAGCGATCTTCGTTCATCCCTGGGATATGCTGGCAACGGATAGAATGAAAAAATATTGGCTAGGATGGTTGGTAGGAATGCCCGCAGAAATATCGCTGGCGATTTGTTCGATGATTTTTGGCGGGGTTTTTGAGCGTTTTCCTCAATTAAATATCGCTTTTGCCCACGGCGGCGGTTCATTTCCTGCCAGCATTGGTCGTATTCAACAGGGTTTTGATGTTCGTCCTGACCTTTGCGGACTTGATAATTCAACTGCCCCCCGACGGTATTTAGGTCGCTTTTTTGTCGATTCATTGGTTCACGACCCCAAGGTATTACATTATCTAATCGATTTGATCGGGGCAGACTCGATTGCACTAGGTTCCGACTACCCTTTTCCATTGGGAGAATCCAGCCCTGGAAAGCTGATTGAGACGATGGGCTTAGACGATGATATTAAGGCGAAGCTATTTCATGGGGCTGCATTAAATTGGTTGAATTTAGATTTGGAGAATTTTCTATGAGCATTATCAGCATCCGGCTGGGAGAAAAGTCTTTTCGAGTTGATTCAAACAAAGGATTCGATTTATCCATACCGTTTCGCTTTCAAGGGGACAGTTTGAGCGCTTTTGGTCTTAGCCCGACCAGCTTACAGACGGTGGAGACTGATGATTTTATAGGCGATACGCAACGAGATGGTAGTTGTAATGTAAATCAATACACTTTAATTCCTCATAGTCATGGTACACATACAGAGTGCGTAGGTCATATTGTCAATGACGATATTACCATTACCGAAACCTTAAAAGATGTTTGGATGCCCGCTATCATCTTGACGGTGAAAACGGAAAAAGCGCGTTGTTGTCCTGATAGCTATGCTTCCTCCAACCAAGAGGAAAATGATGAGATTATTTCGAAACAACGTCTAATGAAAGGCTTGCAGCAATTTGACGATAAAGACTTCCTGCACGCGCTTATTATCCGAACTTTGCCAAATGATGACTCTAAAAAAACACGGCATTATAGCCATGCGCCTTATTTCTCGAATGAGGCAATGGAAGTCATCGCCCATCGTTCTATTCAACATTTACTGGTCGATTTACCTTCAGTCGATCGGATGAAAGATCAAGGAAGACTCTCGAATCATCGAATTTTTTGGGGAATAGCAACAGATTGTCATGATTTGAATGGGGCGACAGCCTCTTCTAAAACAATTACCGAACTGATATTTATCGCCGATGAGATCAAGGATGGCTATTATTTACTGAATTTGCAAATAGCCCATTTTATGGCGGATGCAGCGCCTAGCCGTCCTGTAGTTTTCCAGGAGCTGACCTTATGAATTATGAAAATACTTACGATTATGCAGCCAAGTTAGATCGGCAGGATAAGCTCAGTCCATACCGGGATTGCTTTCATATTCCGCAACACACCGAGAATAAAAAACAAATCTATTTTTGTGGAAATTCCCTAGGTCTGCAAACCAAATCGACACGCGCATTGCTGGATGAGATTCTTGATTCCTGGGCTGAAAATGCGGTCAAAGGCCATGTTAACGGCGCGCATCCCTGGTTGCCCTATCACGAATTTCTGACCGATAAACTCGCCAGCGTTGTTGGAGCCCAACCTATAGAAGTGGTTGCAATGAATTCATTAACCGTCAATTTGCACTTGATGATGGTCAGTTTCTATCGACCTATGCGTGAACGGAACAAAATACTTATTGAAGCGCAGGCATTTCCTTCCGATCGTTATGCCGTTTTATCGCAGATTAAATTTCATGGTTTAGAGTCAGATAATACCTTAATAGAAGTCAGTCCCCGAGCAGGTGAAAGAACTATTCGTACAGACGATTTGTTGACGCTGATCGAGCGTGAAGGAGATCGTATTTCGTTAATCTTATTACCCGGTGTTCAATACTATACAGGTCAGGCTTTTGATATGGCTAAAATCACCGAGGCAGGGCATAAAAAAGGTTGTCTGGTCGGCTTCGATTTAGCCCATGCCGCAGGTAATTTACTGTTGAGGCTGCATGACTGGCAAGTTGATTTTGCTGTGTGGTGTTCGTATAAATATTTAAATGCAGGGCCAGGAGCTGTGGGTGCTTGTTTTATCCATGAACGTCATAGTTTAAAATTTGAGCTTCCGCGGTTTTCAGGCTGGTGGGGGCAGGATAAGCACAGCCGCTTTCAAATGCCAGAGCAATTTTCTATGCAAGCAGGGGCAGAAGGCTGGCAAATCAGCAACCCACCGGTATTGGCAATGGCTCCCTTACTGGCCTCTTTAGAGCTGTTTGAACAAGCGGGCATGAGTGCGCTCAGACGTAAATCTGAAAAATTAACCCATTATCTGGAATTTCTTTTGCAGCAACGATGCTCTGATAAAATGACTATTATTACTCCCACCGCCGTTGAAGAAAGAGGTGCTCAGCTATCTTTAAGCCTTACCGGGGAAAAACAACAGGGAAAACAGGTCTATGAAAAACTGGCACAGGCGGGTGTTGTTTGCGACTGGCGGGAGCCTGATGTGATTCGTGTCGCTCCGGTTCCGCTTTATAACCGCTTTTCAGAGGTCTACGAATTTGTAAAATTACTGCAATCAATACTCTAGTATCGTCATGAAAACAAAACAAATCATACTGATTGGTGCGGGTCTTGCTGGCTGTTTGCTCGCCATCTATTTAGCCAGGCGCGGTTTCATTGTCAAGCTATTCGAAAGAAGAGCGGATATGCGTATACACGACATTCCAGCAGGTCGTTCCATTAATCTGTCATTATCTGAGCGCGGTATCTACGTCTTAAAAGACCTCGGGCTGTATCAGAAAATTCAGAAACAACTGGTTGCGATGCCTGGTCGGATGCTACACCGTATAGATGGATCACTGCAGTTTCAAGCGTATGGTAAAAATGCAGGGGATGTGCATTATTCTGTTTCCAGAGTGGGGCTTAACCGGCTTCTGTTAGACAGTGCCGAAGCGACAGGGCGCGTTAGTATTTTTTTTGATGAATATTGCAGCGATTTAAATCTTGAAACAAAGCAGTTAAGGTTTAAAAATGAAATCACTCAGAAGCTGCATACACTAGACTTTGAAGTAGTTATTGGAACTGATGGCGGCGGCTCTGCGGTTTGTCGATCTTTAATCGAAGCTCAAGCCGTTCAATGTCGCCATGAGGTGTTGGCGCACGGTTATAAGGAGCTCATTATTCCGGCAGGTATCAAGGGTGAGTTTCGCCTCGAAAAAAATGCCTTGCATATTTGGCCTCGCGGTGGCTATATGTTAATTGCACTTCCTAATACCGATGGCAGTTTTACCGCAACCTTGTTTTTACCACAAACAGGGGCTGATAGCTTTGCATCACTGACAGATGAGCCGCGTATTTTGAATTTTTTCAAAACCCAGTATCCCGATGTGATGCCATTGATGCCGAACTTGTTAAACGATTTCCTCAGTCATCCGCTGGGGAATTTAGGCACCATCCGGTGCAGTCCATGGTATGTCGGCGGAAATGTGTTATTAATAGGGGATGCGGCTCATGCCGTCGTACCGTTTCATGGTCAGGGAATGAATTGCGCGTTTGAAGATTGTTATGCATTCAATCAATGTCTTGAACATTTTAATGATTGGGAGAGCTTGTTCAGAGAACTTGAAGCTCAAAGAAAGCCCAATGCCGATGCCATTGCCGATATGGCACTGGAAAATTATATCGAAATGCGAGATTCTGTTCGGGATCCGAAATTTCACTTGCGTAAACAAATTGAATGGTTGCTTGAAGAGCGGCATCCCAAGCGTTTTATCCCAAGGTATTCGATGGTGATGTTTCACCGTATTCCCTATGCAGATGTACAAAAGCGCGGTGAACTGCAAGCGGCTATTTTAGCGCGCTTATCAGAACAGGTTAAGCGGATTGAAGACCTGGATATTCAATTGGCTGACAGGCTCATTAAGGAAAAACTGGCTCCGCTCAAATCTATTGCTTAGGAATAGGAATGCGGAACTAATAAAATCCGAAATTGAACCCATTATATCAGTTGGTAACAAGCTCTGAATCAAGTATTATTTATTACTATGACAATACAAACGTATTCAGAAAAATTGAAGCGAAAATGCGTAATTTTTATAATAGCCTATCGGAAAAAGACCGCCGTCGTCAATTTCATGAAGGTGATGCAGAGATTGTAAATTATGAAGATTATCATTAGGAGATATTAATGGAAATGTATAATCCCCCTCACCCAGGTGAAGTCATAAAAGGGTTATGGTTAGAGCCTGCAAAAATAAGTATTACTGAAGCGGCGAAGGCATTAGCTGTTAGTAGAAAAACATTGTCGAAAATAATAAATAGAAATGGAAACGTGACACCAGAAATGGCAGTTAGGTTATCAATTGCTTTAGGTGGTAGTGCAGAAAGTTGGATAGGGCATCAAGTGACCTATGATCTTTGGCAAATTAAACAGCATAAAAATGAATTAGGCGTACATCCGTTAAAAGTTGCCTGATCGGGTAAGGGCTGGTTTCTCTACAGCATTCCCCACACCACCGTACAAGCGGGTCTGTATACGGCGGTTCATTAGCCTTTGGATAATGGAACTTTACCCACTGATCTTTAACAGGCACCAACCCTTGCGCTTTTAGCCAATCATTATTAAGGCCTATTTGCACTGCCTTGGTTTTCGCCAACCGATAATACCCTTTTGAACTCAAGCCAATATAAATTGCCAGTTTTGTAGAGACTCCCCGTCGAATCAAGTGTCAAATACGGGTTCGCATTCTGCACCATTGTTTGACCGCCATGGATGGTGGAAATGTAGATATTGCAGGAGCAATATATCTGTTAAATAGCACATACGAATCCGTCTTCTAATCCAGTGATCCAATTCAGGAACAGGACGATAGAATTCACTCAGTCCAAAGTAGTTCATCCAGCCAGCAATATATCGCCTGAGTTGTAGATACCGATAGCTCCAGCTGATGCCCCAGGATCATCCCGTAATTTCATGGATGCGATGCTTAAAGTTTGCTAGTGCTTTCGGACTCCAGACGATTTTCTTGCCTTTAAAAACAAAACCAAGGAAACTTAATTTGCGCATAGAAACCACTTGGCTCTTCTCTGTGTTGGTAGGTAACTTTAGCGTTTCCAGAAAGGCAATCACTTCCGCTTTGAAATGCGCTGCCAGGGTTAACCCGGCTAAAGCCCCTCACAGGCTCTGAACCACGCTCGTCACGATGATTTGAAAAGCTGGGAGAAAGATAACATACCCTACACAATGCGGAAGA
>CAYMPX010000026.1:0-16533 GCA_964392135.1 uncultured Methylomarinum sp. | reverse complement strand
GATCCGAAATATGTCAGCGTATAACCGTAAGCCTTTTTTTACATTTAATCAAAAACCCTCTTAATTTAGGAGATGCAACCATGGCTCTAAAGAAAACCGCCTTGAAAGGGCAAGATACCGTTGCCGATTCGGCAAAGAATGATGCCCGTGCCAGACGTGAGGCGGATGATCAACGTCGCAAGGCGCGTACCCTGGCCAAACAGCAGCAGGCGGCGGAACGTATTGCCTCTGCATCTGCCGAGCTGGCGAGTGGGATTGCCGAGGCATCCAGTGCACGAGACCAACTTTCAACTGCCATTAGTGAAATTGCCACCGGTGCTGAGCAGGCATCTGGAGCCAGTCAGGAAAGTCTGGCAGCAGTGACCCAGATTGCCGGGAATCTTAAACGGCAGGAGGAGATGGCAGAGCTCTCTGGATCGAAGTCGGAGGCGTTGCAAGCCCAGCTGGACAGGGCGGGTGGAGAAATTATCAAACTGGTGGATAATGTCAAGGCGGCTTCTGAGCGCCAAAGCACTTCTGCTACCATGATGAATGAACTGGAACAACAGGCGGCTAATATTAATGAGGCAGTTAAGCAAGTGATGCGTATTGCCGATCAGACTAATTTGCTGGCGCTAAATGCAGCCATTGAAGCGGGTCGTGCCGGCAAGCACGGCAAGGGTTTTGCGGTGGTGGCTGATACCGTACGCGCCTTGGCTGAAGTTTCCGAGAAAAGTGCTAACGATATTGCCAAACAGGTGGAAATGATTCAGGAACAGTCGCGTAGCGTGGGGAATTCGGTCAAAGAGTCCGCAGAAGCGGCAGTGAAAGAGGTTGAAAAAGGGCAGATTGTAACAGAACAACTCTCGACTATTAAGAGGGATGTGGCTATTATTTATGAAGGTGCTAAAGAGCTGCTTACCGCTGCAGAAGAGATGAACATCGCTGCCAGCGATATTCAGAAAGGCTCAGAGAGTATTGCCGCAGCTGCCGAAGAACAGTCCGCAGCTGCCGAAGAAGTGGTCAACACTTTGGATCAGCAAGGACAGGCACTTGCGGGGGGGGAACAGGCTTCGCAGGAACTGGAAGGGATTGCCGACGAACTAAAGAACAGTACCGACATCGCCAAGAGCGCTGAAGAGGTAGCTGCCACTGCTGAGGAGCTTTCCGCTACAGTGGAAGAAATTAACCGTTCGGCAGCGGAAATTGGCACGGCTATCGGGCAAATCAGTCGAGGTGCTGAGCAGGCAGCTTCTGCAGTGGAACAGGCTGTGGCTGGTGTAACCCAGATTGAGAGAGGCGTTGAACTGGCAGAGGAAAAAGCGACCAATGCCCTTGATCTAGGAGGAAAAATCTCTGAATTATTAGCAGAGAACAAGGAAAGCGTCGATCAGATGGTCGCCGGGATTAACACTTCCCTGGAGACAGGGCGTGAAAATCTAACCTCCATTGAAGAAATGGAGAAATTAGTACGGGCAATCGACAAGATCATAGACACCATTGCCACCGTTGCTATCAAGACCAGTATGCTAGCGGTTAACGGTGCTGTAGAAGCGGCTCGTGCCAGTGAATACGGCAAGGGGTTTGCAGTGGTCTCTAGTGATATTCAAAACCTGGCTGATGAGGCATCGGAGAATGTGGATCAGATCAAGGATCTGGTCAAAGCGATCCAGGAACAGGCTGCCCGGGTTCGCATCGACTTGTCTGATGTGTCGGACAGCGCATTGCAGGAAGTAGAAAAGGCCAAGCAGACTACGGCTGAACTGGTTGCCATCGAGACGGGTATAAAGGACGTGTTGGAAAGTAACCAGTCGATCCAGCAAGCGTCAGCCGAAATCGCCACAGCCGTGACCCAGGCAAAGAAAGGTATGGAACAGATTGCTGCGGCTGCCGAACAGGCCAGTAGCAATGCAGAGGAATCTTCAACCGCTGCCCTGCAACAGTCTCAGAGTGCGGAAGAGCTGGCTGTCGCCATTGAAGAGATCGCCTCCATCGCCGATGAACTGCAAAGTGCCTAAGGCGTTGTTAATCCAACAAGAGGAGAACGCTCATGGCAAGTGCATTAGCAAATATTACGAATAATGTTGAAATAGATGAGGAAGAAATCAATAATCAGTACGTTACCTTTAAGGTGGGGGATGAGGTGTTTGGTTTCCCTATGGCATCGGTGCTGGAGATTATCCGCCTGCCCAATACCGTGCAGGTGCCACTGACTCCCAGCGCGCTGGTGGGGCTGGCCAATCTGCGCGGCAGTGTGCTGCCGATACTGGACTTGCGTCGGGTGCTGCAACTGGATGAGGTAAACTATAATGATGCCACCCGGGTGGTGGTAAGCGATGCCGGCAGTCCAGTGGGACTGGTGGTGGACAGGGTAGCGCGGGTGATGAATGTTGAGCCGGATCAGATCGACCATAGTGGTCAGGGTCAGTCAGGTCTTAATGCAGAGATGCTGGAAGGGGTAATCAAAGGCAGCGATGATGAACCTCTGATCCAGCTTCTGAATGTGGAAGCATTAATTTCTCAAGAGTTTTCCACGGTGCTCGCTACGGCTAAAAGTGATAATCCTGAATCGGCTGCCAATGCGCAGCAGATGCAATTATCAGAACAGGAAGAAGAGGATGATACCGACCAATTGGTTAGCTTTACCATAGATGATCAGGAATATGCCTTCAATTTAATGGAAGTGGAAGAGATCGTCCGTATACCCGAGTCGATTTCCAAAGTGCCGCGTACCGATCATCACGTCTTGGGGCTGATTGATTTACGCGGTCGATTATTACCGCTGGTAAGCCTGCGGCGCTTGTTCGCACTGACTGAGGCATCAATTGACGAGGACAACCGTATTCTGGTGGTCAATTTACCCCGCCCTGATGGAAGCAAAGACTCAGTGGGATTGGTGGTGGATGATGTGAAAGAAGTACTGCGGGTCAGCAAAGAGTTACAGGATGCCATACCGACCCTATTGTCTCAGGGAGAGGATAGCAGTGATATTAACAGTATTTGTCGTCTTGACCATGGCAAGCGACTGGTATCGGTATTGCGCGCTGATTCACTGTTTACCCATCCGGTGATTCAGGCTGCAATGGAAGCCCGCGAAGTTGAGGAGGAAAATAACGTGAGTAAGGATGAAAACCTTCAGGAGAGTGACACCGACAGCGATGATGATACGGCCCAGCTAGTGGTGTTCCATCTGGGTGAACAGGAATATGGTGTCAGTATTGATGATGTACAGGAGATTACCCGGGTGCCTGAGAAGCTGGACAAAGTGCCGAAGACAGCAGAATTCATTGAGGGCATGGTCAATCTGCGGGGTACGGTTCTGCCTGTACTGGATATGCGTACCCGCTTTGGTATGCAGAAGATGGCACGTAGCGAGCGTCAGCGCATTATTGTTCTTAGCCTGGATGGTAAACACACTGGCTTTGTGGTGGATTTTGTCGCTGAAGTACTACGCCTGCCACAAGAGCAGATTGAAACAGCGCCCAATCTTTCTGAAGACCAGTCCCGGATTATGGGACAGGTCATTAATCTGAAAGAAGCCAAACGGATGATTCAGGTGCTGACGGTACGCGAACTGCTTAGCGAGCAGGAGATTATGGCTATCAGTGAGAGGAAGGAGGAACAAAAGTAATGAGAGTATTGGTTATCGACGATTCAGCGCTGATGCGCAAACATCTGCGGCAGATACTGGAAAATGCAGACCATGAGGTGGATATTGCCCGCAATGGTGAAGAAGGGCTGGAAAAAATTGCCTCATTTGACCCTGCGGTAGTGACGCTTGATATTAATATGCCGGTGATGGATGGTATTACCTGCCTGAGCCTGATTATGCAACAGTGTCCACGTCCGGTGGTAATGGTTTCTTCACTCACTGAAAAAGGGGCACTGGCGACCTTCGAGGCGCTGGAACTGGGAGCGGTCGATTATGTCGCCAAACCCGGAGGCACTGTGTCACTGAATATTCGCGATGTGGCTGATGATCTGCTGGATAAAGTAGGGGCTGCTGCCAAAGTACGGATTGGAAAAAGTCGTGGCTTGCGTCAGCGGCTTAGGGTGCAGAGGGAACATGCAGACATTACCCCGCCAAAACGTCGAGCCAGACCGGCAAGCATTGCAAAAAAAACATCCACCCCCCTGAAGCTGGTCATTATAGGCGTTTCCACTGGAGGACCCGGTACAGTGGAAGAGATTATCACTGAGCTACCCGCTGATTTTCCATTGCCTATCCTGATCGCGCAGCATATGCCGGCACGATTTACCCGGGTCTTTGCTGAACGTTTGAACAAGTGTGCAGCACTGGAGGTCATGGAGTTGGGAAGCCCCGTCGCGTTAACGGCAGGGAAGGTGTTTATTGCTCGTGGCGATGCCGATGTTAAACTGGTCAAACGTGTTGGAAAACTGATGGCGAGCAGCATTCCAGCCAGTAAGGAATACCTGTGGCACCCCAGCGTGGAACGTATGGCACAATCGGTCAGGGAACTCTGTGATCCCGAGTCGGTGATTTGCGTACAACTTACCGGCATGGGGAATGACGGTGCCAAGACCATGGCAGAACTGCATAAGCTGGGTGCGCGAACTATTGCTGAATCAGAAGAAACCGCCGTGGTCTATGGTATGCCACGCGAACTGGTGGAGCTGGACGGTGCCGAATGCGTGCTGCCTTCCCATGAGATCGCCGGACAATTGATTCAGTGGGCTCAATAAAACCAATCAGGAGAAGGCAATGGGACTAAAAAAAGACAAACAACCGGATATTGGTTCAGCTAGTGGAGAACATCGGCACAGCAGTCGGGATTACGATGGACTGGTTAAAGAACTTGGTTCTGCCAATCCTGTAGAACGACGCTGGGCTGCCCGTGACCTGGTTGACTATTCAGAGGCTGTCGGGGTATTGTTGGCAGCTCTGGCAGATGAACCGGAACACTCAGTGCGAGAGGCTGTTTTTGACAGCCTGCAGCAGATTGGCGGCGAGGTCGTGGTCTCTGGCATGATTCCCTTATTGAGGTTGGAAGACGCTGAATTGCGTAATAACGCCATCGAAGTTCTGCAATCCATGCCCGAAGGGGTTGCACTGCATATCATCGAACTGCTTAATGATCAGGATTCCGATGTCCGTATCTTCGCCGTCGATATTTTGCAAGTACTGGCTCACCCCCAGACCCCTGAATGGCTGCTCTCTGTGCTTAAGGACGAAACCCATATCAATGTAATTGCCACGGCAGTGGATCGACTTGCTGAGGTGGGTACACTGGAAATGCTGCCGGAACTGGAAGCCATCAAACAGCGATTTCCTGAAGAAGCCTATCTTGCCTTTGCTGTGGATACTGCCATCCGGCGCATCAAGGAGGAGTGAATATGTTAGCTAAAACCGCTATCAACCCAGAGGTAAATAAAATTACCGATGCTGAATTTGAACGTTTCCGTGATTTGTTTTACCGCAAGACCGGCATCCGCTTTGAAAATAGCAAGCGTTACTTCGTCGATAAACGGCTGCTCGAACGTATCCAGAAAACGGGTCATGACAGCTTCCGCAGCTATTTTACCTTTATGCGCTTTCAGGCTTCCGGTGAAGAGGTGCAGGAACTGATTAACGTCATGACTGTGAATGAAACCTATTTCTTTCGCGAGGAGTATCAGTTTGAATGTATGGTGGAGAATGTACTGGATGAAATTATCCGCAGCAAGGGGAAGGGATCAGAAATCCGCATCTGGTCGATTCCTTCCAGCACCGGCGAGGAACCCTACTCCATCGCGCTCTATCTTCTGGAACACTGGCCGGGCATTGAAACTGTGGATGTGGAGATCGTTTCCTCCGATATCGACAGCAAGGTGCTGGGGCGCTGCCGCAAGGGTGTATATAACCAGCGCTCGGTGCAGCACCTGCCCAAGACCCTGCTCAACAGATACTTCAAGCACTTGGCAGGAGGGAATTTCCAGATCAATCAGGATCTGCGTGATTCAATACGCTTTACCCAGGTCAATCTGAGTGAATCAGCCCAGACCCGACAATACCGAAATTTTGATCTGATCTTTTGTCGCAATCTGTTGATCTATTTTGATGATGTCTCACGGCGTCAGGCGGCGGAAGTATTTTACGATGCCCTGAATCCTGATGGATTTATCTTTCTCGGGCACTCTGAGTCCATGAGCCGGATCTCATCCCTGTTCAAAGTGCGAAAATTTCCCAAGGCTATGGCTTATCAGAAACCGGCAGTATAGGAGTAGACTCATGAAAAAAATTCTAATCGTTGATGATGCAGTCACCGTACGCATGTATCATCGGCAATTGATGGAAGCGCTTGGTTTTGAAGTAGAGGAAGCCGAAAACGGCATCGAGGCACTGGAAAAAGGTCTGAGTCAGGACTTCGATCTGTTTCTGGTTGATGTCAATATGCCAAAAATGGATGGCTATAGATTAGTGGAGGCGATGCGTAAGACCCCCGAATTGCAAGCTATGCCGGTTATTATGATTAGCACTGAGGCATCGGATCAGGATCGGGAAAAGGCCTATCTTTCAGGTGCTAATTTCTATGTGGTCAAGCCAGCCAAGCCTGCTGAACTGCAAACCTATGCCAGTCTGCTGGCAGGAGAATAATAGCTATGGATCCGATGCTTGAATCCTTCATCACCGAATCTCGGGAGAACCTGGAAACTGCCGGGCGTTGTTTTCTGGCACTGGAAAAAACCCCGGACGATGAGGCACTATTGAACAATCTGTTCCGTTCCATACACACCATTAAGGGTTCTTCCGGTCTGTTTGACATCCCTGCCTTTACTAAAGTTGTGCATGCTGCGGAAGATGTTCTGGATACCGTGCGTTGCGGTGAGCTAACCCTGACTTCGGAACATATTGATCTGTTTCTGGATACCATGGATCAGGTCAGCGCCTGGCTGGATGATCTGGAAAACACGGAGACTTTGGCTGAGGGGGCAGAATCCAGCAGTCAATCGCTCGCTCACGCTTTGAGAATATTATTAGGAGAAATTGATGTTAGCGAATCCAATGAAGAAAATACCCGTATAACAAGCACTGAGAATTCAGTCGCAGAACCGACTGATAAGACGCTATGGGTCGAGCTGCCTGACTGGTTGAGTCTGATGCCGGATGACTCGCGTCTGATATCGTTTAAGCGTGCCACTGAAGAAACCCTTGAAATCCTGGCGATTGAATATACTCCCGATTCCCAGTGTTTTTTCTCGGGTGAAGATCCCCTGCACACGATACGCAGTCTGCCAGGTCTGGTCTGGTTCCATACTTTGCCCAGAGAACCCTGGTCGGATCCTGTGGCGATGGATCCGTACCAGTGCAATCTGATTTTTTATGCAGTCGCTACGGGTGATGAGAGCGAGATTCAGCACTATTTGCGCTACATCACTGAACAGATCCGAGTGACAAAACTGCTTCCTTTGCAATTCGTGCTGCCTACGGGCGAGACCGGTGACAACGAACCCTTTGGAGGATTTATCAATGAAGCCCCTCAGGTCATGGCACAACAGGATTGGGCGCTGTTACGCCGACTCATCGCTCCGTTGCTGGAGATCAGTGGTTCTGAACTATTGCAAACCTCAGCACTGCGTTGGATGGGTGCTCTGCTGCAACAGCAGAATCCTGATCCAGCCTTACTTGATGCCTTGTTGAATACGGTAGTTAAGGGTGAATTTCAGTGGCCGGATTCACTCGACCATGAGCGCGCATCCATTGATATTAAAGATGAGGATACGCCACCTGCCTCGGAATCAGCACAAGTGGACAATACTGCCAGCCAATCGCAACTTTCCGAGGCTCAATTAAAGGCAGTGGCGCATGTTTTGGTAACTCAGAAACAGATTTTGTCCATGCCCTGTACGGCAGACTTGTTCGCCGGACGTATTGCATCTGTGTCAACGGTTGTGACAAACTTGCTTTATGCGGCTAACATTCAAACAGACGGTCTGAAGCAGGCGGTAGAGGCAGCACAGAGCCAAAAATCAGCTAACCCTCTGGTGACTTTTCTCGCTGATTTATCCCTGAACCCGCTGGCGGCAACTGAGAAAACCCCTGACCCCATCCCTGAAGTCTCCACTGCCTTGCCTTTGGAAGAACAGTGCCAGGGTGGTGAGCGGAGAAGGGCTGACCGCCGCCGTGGCAATCGGCGGCAGGACAATACTTTGCCCGTTACAGAAGACGCATCAACTGCACCAAGCCAAACACTCAAGGTGGATCAGCAGCGTATTGATGTGCTGATGGATCTGGTGGGCGAACTGGTGGTCGCCAAGAATGCCCTGCCTTTTCTAGCCAGGCGTGCCGAAGATGATTTTGGTATTCGTCCATTAGCCAAGGAGATTAAAGCCCAATATGCTGTGATTAATCGCCTTTCGGAAGAGTTGCAAAGTACTATGATGCAAATACGCATGGTACCGGTATCAAATGTTTTTCAGCGTTTTCCAAGGCTGGTACGCGACTTGTCGCGCAAGTTGAACAAACAGATCAACCTGGTGCTGGAAGGTGAGGAGACCGAGGCAGACAAGAATGTAGTGGAAAACCTGGCAGATCCTCTGATTCATCTGGTACGTAATAGCCTGGATCATGGTCTTGAAACGGCGCAAGAGCGACAAGCAGCGGGTAAGTCAGCACAGGGAACCATTATCCTGCGTGCCATACCCCATGATGACCAGGTGGTTATTGAAGTAATTGATGATGGTCGCGGTATTGACCCGGAAGTGATCAAACGCAAAGCCTATGAAAAAGGTATCATCGACGAACACCGGCTTGATATCATCAGCGATCAAGATGCATTACAACTTATCCTCGCCGCAGGGTTTTCTACTGCCGAAGAGATCTCGGATTTGTCTGGTCGTGGCGTGGGTATGGATGTGGTGCACTCGGTTGTCAGTGAGGCGGGTGGGCATGTTCTGGTTAACAGCGAAAAGGGTCAGGGCAGCACAGTACGTTTATCCTTGCCGCTGTCCATGGCAGTCAGCCGGGTGATGATGATTGAGGTTGCCGGGCAATGCTATGGTGTCTCCATGGAACACATCGTGGAAACGGTTCGTTTACCTGCGGAGGCTATCCAGCGGATCAAACAGTGCGAGGTGGTCGTTCTGCGCGATCGGCTTATTCCGCTGTTTCACCTGCGCCATCTGCTGCAACTTGAGCCGATCGCCGTGCCGCCAGGGGAAGTTGCCGTATTGGTCATGATTTTGGGGGGTGAGGAAGTGGGTCTGGTTATCGATGAATTCCATGAAGGCATTGATATTATTCAAAAACCGCTGGAGGGTGTGATGGCTAACTATCCCTATTATTCTGGCACCGCCTTACTGGGTGATGGGCGTGTGCTGCTGGTATTGAACGCCAAGGAGTTACTGGCATGCCGATAAACTATAAAAAAACTGTTGCGGTTGTTGATGGCAACTGTGAAATTGAAGAAGCCGAAACTTTACTGGAGTGGCTGCTGGAAAATCCTAAAGGCAAACTCAATCTAAAGCAACTGGGTCATCCCCATGCGGCTGTGTTGCAAGTTATGATCGCGTTGCAACCAGCGATTTCCGCCTGGCCAGAAGATGAGGCAATATCCGTCTGGTTACGACCCTTGTTGATGGATAGCCCATGAATCAGAACCTGTTAGTTATCGCTGTCGCTAACCGCAAAGGGGGTACCGGCAAGACCACTACGGCAGTTAACCTGGCAGCGGAATGGGGGCAGCAAGGGTATAAAACCCTGCTAATTGATCTGGATACCCAGGGACATGCAGCCATTGGTTTAGACTGTCGCGAGTGTCGCCAGCAGGGGGCTAATGTGCATCAATTATTTCAAGATCCACAGCTGGAGTTAGTCAGCCTGGTTAATCAGACACCAGTGGAAAATGTCTGGCTAGCTCCAGCGGATACAGATTTTTGTGTGCATGATTTTAACGTATTAAGACTACGCGAGGCAATAATGCTGATGGGTAAAGCGAATCAGTTTCAGCGTGTGGTACTGGATACACCGCCGACGCTGGATGGCTTGTTGATCAGTGGATTAGCCGCTGCTCAAGGCATTATCGTGCCATTTGTACCTCACCACCTGGCTGAGGTAGGTGTACGACAACTAGCCAAACTGTTTTATCAGGTCGCTACCAACCACAATCCGGATTTAAAGCTACTGGGTTTATTACCGGTGATGTATGACAGACACATCAAACTTCATCAGCGTGTTATTGCTAAACTAGGTAAACAATTTGGAAACAACCGGATTCTGCGTGGCATACGATCCAATGTCAAATTAGCAGAAGCATTCGAAGCGGGTTTGCCAGTAGGTCAATATTCACCGCACTGTCCCGGCGCTATGGATTATCAGCTAATGACTGAAGAACTGGAAACATTTTTTTAAAGCTGACTGTTTTTTTAAAATTAACTAATATAAGGATAAAATCATGAAAAAGATACTGCTAGTGGATGATTCCCCTACTATGTTGATGAGTATGGAAGGCGTGCTTAAGCGGGCTGGCTTTGAGGTGGCGACGGCAACCGGCGGAGCCCAGGCATTGCAAAAAATCAGTGCATTCAAACCGGATCTGATGATTACTGACCTTAATATGCCAGGTATGGATGGTATTACCCTGATAAAAGAGGCAAAAAAACTGCCTGCCATGCGTTTCAAACCGGTATTGATGTTGACTACTGAATCCCAACAGGCAAAGCGTGATGAGGCAAAGGCAGCCGGTGCAATGGGCTGGCTGGTCAAGCCGGTTGCGCCTGATCAATTGACCGGCGTGGTGAAGCAGGTTTTACCCGGCGCTTAAAAAGGATTAATCGAGTATGGACGTTAATTTAGTAAAATCAATTTATGAATCATGTGCCAGTCAGTTGCGGCACCGTCTTCTGTTATTTATTCCAATCTGTCTGGTCTTTATTGTAGTGACTATCTCCCTGTTATCGGGATATGCGTACGCGCTGAGGGATGCACTACTTCCCGGCGTAAGTAGTGTTTATATTGACGGCATTCTTGCTGCATCTGTCTCAGCCATCGCATTACTGTCATTGTACATCTATCTTGGAAAAGATATTGATCAGGCTGATATTGGAAAAAATCATTTGATAAATAAAGATTCCCCACCCCATATACAAACTTTGCTTCATCATGATATTGCGTATGCGCTCAATGTGGTTGACCATCTCCTTAATACCAATAAGCAGATAAGAGAGGTTCATAACATATTGGATAGTCAGCTGGATGGTGTCACCCAGATTACAGAAGATGCTTCCATCACCCTGGTGGAAAAGTTACAGGCGATTGAGGCTGAAGTGGGACGTTCTTTACAGGAAATACAGGATGCCATTCAGCAGTCAGGAAATATGACAGTGAACAGCCAGGGCAAAATAGATAACGTCCAGCAAAAAATTGAAGACCTTGCTGCTTATATTCAGGAACGTGAAGTGGAAAACAAGGATCAGTCTCAACGCTTTCAACAGACATTTGAGGAGATAAGCCATCTAACAGAATTAACCGGTCTGGTAAAAAATATCGCCTCCCAAACCAATCTCTTGGCACTTAATGCTGCCATCGAAGCTGCCCGGGCGGGTGAACATGGGCGGGGATTTGCTGTGGTGGCAGATGAGGTCAGGTCATTGTCATCCCAGTCAGAAGAAGCTGCCAACCTTATAGAACAAGGCATTGAGAAGGCTGTTGAGATGGTGAGGCTACAGATGGAACATATCTTCAATGAAGATCAAGAGGAACAAGAGAATGCCAGGTTAAATCAGTTTGCCAGTGAACTGTCAAATATGACAAACACCTACAGCGAACTTGAAACACTCAATCAAAGCATTCTGGACAAGATGTCCCGAAACAGCGAGCAGATACAGCAATTGATTATTGAAACGTTTGCTCAGCTGCAGTTTCAAGACATTACCCGGCAGCGTCTGGAACAGATAAAAAACGCTCATGAAATCATTGACCAACATATAGAAGATGTTCATGCTGCCATCGCGGATATAGATGCCTTTTATGCGCTGGAATCCCTTAATATAGACGCTCTTCATGAGAACTACCATATGGAAGAGCAACGGCTTATTCATCAGAAGATCACTGGTGATACAACCAGACCCGTAGCGAAATCTTCTACCCTGCCTTCGATTGAACTTTTCTAAAGGTGTGCTGATTCAATATAATGTCTATTTTTAGTTTATTCCTCTTTTATCACCATAAAGGACATGAAGAGATTTTTCTATTTACTTCAATGTTTCATCCTGGAAAAATTGGTTTGGCATAGAATTTGATAGGGAAAGATTAATATTTCCAGGCTTAATATTTAACGACCTTTACGTTGTCGCCAAATTAAAAAACCAGTGATGATTAACAGCAAAGGAAACACAAGTAGAAACCAGATGCCAATGATAGCAATGGCAGATGTACTTAATTGCAGTGTTTTTCCTTGGCTGATTTTAGTGGGTATTTCGATAAATTGATCGTCGTGAGTTAACCAGTTGATGATACGAAAGCCCAGTTCAGAATTTCCAACGTTACCTAGATAGGCATTGGATAAAAAGTCACCATCACCGATAACTACAATCCGTTGTTGTTTTTTATCGGTAATAGATCGCGTTAAGGCGTAAGCAATAGTTAAAGGGCCTTCGTGTTCTTCGGTGTCGGGATTAAAAGCAATTTTTCCTGATATTTCGCCTGTTTCAGTCCATGAACGTGAGACACTGCTCAGAATAGCGTCCGCTTCAAAATAACTTTCCGGGTCATTTTCCAAGGCAGCAGTGACAGGAAAAACACTAATGCTATTAAAATTTCGGGTAATGGGGTGACGATGATATTCACTGACTAATACAAAGGTGGGGTCATCAATTCCATAAAGTCCTGTGCTACTGTCAACCACCGTACCTGCCAGTTTACGAATACCGAGTTGCTGTTCAATAACGGCTAAGTGTTGGTTTTTAGGGTCAGTTACCAGCAGTAAATTACCGCCTTGATCAAGGTAATCAATAATAAGATTTAGTTCAGCGGTTAATAGCGTGGTTGCGGGTGAGGCCAGGACCAATAAGGATGAGTTATCAGGAATCGCTGATAATTGCGCTAAATTAATGCTTAGGGCTGTTATTTTATGATGGGCTAATTTTTCACCAAACAAGCCCCAGTCAAAATTGGCTTTGCCAGTCGGTGAGCGTTCACCGTGTCCGCTTAAAAAGCTAATCCAACGGTTTTTGGTGTTTGCTAACTGCAATAAGGCATTGGACAGGGTCGTTTCATCTAAAAAAGTAATCTTCTCTGTACGTCCCTGGTAAGCAATAAGAATCGCGCCTTGTGCGCCTATATCAAGCTCTCTGGCTTTTTCGGGGACAGTGCCTGGGTCAATGAATTGCAGCTTGATATTGCTTTTAAAGCGACGGTACTTATCAATTAACTGGCTGATCTGTTTTTGTAAGCTGGTTTGCTTAATATAGGCAGTAATGTTGATTGGATCGGGTAATCTGTTTAGAACTTTTTGGGAGGCTGCAGATAAGGTATTGCCGGTATTAATAGTTAAGTCTATTTGTGCGGTATATGTGCGACTAAGCCAGGCAAGGCTGATTAATAATGAGATGATGGCTAGTGTGATAATGCTGTTTTTTAAGCGGAGTCGTTGATGAATATGTTGGGTTATCTTCATTTTTGCAGCCTGTCGCTTTCGAGTCTACGAATACTCAGAATTAAAAATGTACTGATAAATAACAGGAAATAACTAAGATCCAGCGTATTGAGCAGACCACTTTGCATGGTTTGAAAATGTTTAAGCAGGGATAGGTAATGAAAAGTGGCACTGCTTTCGCCTTTTACCCCCGCTGTCCAGTCCAGTATCCAGAGCAATAACAATAGCCCAAAACTTGCAATCGCTGCAATGGTCGGGTGGCTGGCGATACAGGACATATAAAGTCCAGTTGATGCAAAAGCGGCAACTAATAAAGACAGGGCAAGGATGTTACAGGCAAATTTTCCCGGATCAAGTTCACCCCCGATTAATAAGGCGAGCGGCATCAGGCAGGTGAGAAATACAATCAGCATCAACATACCTAAAATCCCCAAATATTTACCTAAAATAATTTCACCGGTAGACAGTGGTGCGGAAAGCAATAGTGCTAAGGTTTTATTACGTCTTTCTTCACTGATTAAACGCATCGTGAGTAAGGGAGTCACTAGTAATAAAATAATGGCCGCATTACTAAATAAAGGTAACACGATAATATCAGTGAGCCCTGGCGCATTATCAATATGAGCCAGTTGCGCCTGGAATGAGACGAATGTTTCGATTTGGGTTAAAAATAAATAGGCAAGAATAAACTGTAATACCGCTAAAATTGACCATGCCAAGGGGGATAAAAACAGGGTTTTTAGTTCTCTGGAGGCAATGGCTAAAATCATTATCAATTCTCGGTGTTAGAGCGTTTTTTAGAGGTCAGGCTAATAAATATATCTTCCATCGATTTCTTGATCGGTGTCAATTCTTGTAATCCCCAGCCAAAATTGATAATCATCTCAGCCACTTGTTCTATCGGAGGGTTATTGCTGTCATGATGAATGAGATAATGATTGTTGTCTATGGTTTCGATGCGATTAATGCCAGTGATAGAGGATAGATTATTGATGTCTACAGGGAGACGAGTGACAACTTGGGTTGTCGATGTATTCATTTGTTGGTTTAAGCCACTAATTGATTCATTTAACACCAATTGACCTTGATAAATAATTTGTACATGCGTGCAGGATTCTTGTACTTCAGGCAGAATGTGGGTCGATAGAATAATACCGTGTTCATTGCCTAGCTCTTTAATTAATGCACGTATTTCTTTAATCTGAATAGGGTCTAAGCCAACGGTAGGCTCGTCAAGAATAATGACTTCTGGGTTATGCAGTATGGCTTGTGCAATACCTACGCGTTGTTGAAAGCCTTTAGATAAATTAACAATCAATCGTTCAGCAACATCACTGAGTCCACAACGTTGTTGAGCTGAATTAACCGCTTGATTAATCTCTCTAAAAGACAATCGGTGTAATTTTGCGCAGTAGTTCAAAAACTCATTAACGGTTAATTCTTTATATAAAGGCGGGGTGTCAGGTAAATACCCCAAATAGCATTTTGCCTGTTTAGGTTGATCTAATAAATCAAAACCATTGATATTGATTTGTCCGGCGCTGGGAGCAAGGTTTCCACAGAGCATCTGCATAGTGGTGGTTTTACCCGCACCATTGGGACCTAAAAAACCAAGCACTTCACCTTTTGCTAAAGAAAAACTGACGTTATCGACAGCACAGTGCTTATCGTAATAACGGGTCAGGTTTTTAGCTTCGATTAATAGCGTCATTCGCTGTATTAGCCTATTTGGTTCAGCAGGTATTTGATTTCGTCTTGTAACTTCTTACGAAAAAACAAAAACTTCCAGCGAGCGCCACCGCATTGACGCCATAATAAAGTAGAACGAATACCCGCAAGTAATAACGCTCTTATTTTATTAACAATATCGGGACGGGCAAGGTGTTCTTCTTTGCCATTCACCATGATGCGGGGCTGTAGTGTGCTAATAGTCGAGTGATAAGTATCTCCAAGATTGGCTAATACATTGTCATGCATCACACCGAAAGATTCGGCTTGTGCTTGTGCCTTTTCAATATTTATACTGATTTTTTGCAACATTTCAGGGCGTTTAGCGAGTTGGCTTTCAAGAAAAACCAGAGAGGCTGCATAACGTGCTTGTTCGGGATCTGCGATAGTACGCCCTGTAACTTGTCGTTGTAACTGTTCCAGTCCTGGTTTTAATTGGGCTAAGTCCCCGTATATATCAAGTACACTATCAGAATCTATTTTTAACAAGCTATTAATACAGGTTTCTATCATGGCACTGTCTGCAGTACCATGGGTTGCTAGTTTTTGTACCAGCAAGCAGGCTTGGGATATACCCGCAAGTGCGATAGTTTGGTTGGTTAAGCTATTTAATGACATGGTTTATTTGCAGGTCAGTTGAGGGACGCAATCTTTAGTGGTTTTATTTCCCTTTTTTATCCACGACATCATACCATTAGATAAATGATAGATTTTCTTCATACCTAGCTGTTGGGTGAGCATATTCCCAACCCTGCCACTTCTGTTACCTGATCTACAAACCAGAATAACGACTTGGTCGTCAGTGGTTTTTAATTGCTTTAAATCGGTCAGCCATTTTTCAGCGTCATATTTACCTTTTGCTGAGAAAAATTGTAGTTTGTGGCTGTCAGGAATCGTTCCTGTGGTTTGCCATTCTTTTTCTGTACGGATATCAATCACCAGGGCATTGTTGTTTTTTTGTAGATTAATAAGTTGTTCAGCAGATAAATTCCCTAGTTGTTCGGCAGAAAGAATCGCACTGAAAAAAGTCAATAGAGCAATAAAAGTCAGTTTTATTTTCATGGGTATGGCTTGTGGTTAATGACGTGTTTTTAATCTCGAATAGCAATTGTAGGCGCGTCCGCCTCGCCTCATCAATCGCGCAGAGGGCTGCGCTCCTATAAGATGTATTCAAGGATTAAATGAAAAGGGTGAACTCATTATTTTAGTTGTATATCTCTAATTATACATAACT
>CAYMPX010000025.1:1816-16584 GCA_964392135.1 uncultured Methylomarinum sp. | reverse complement strand
GAGGCGGACGCAGGACGTACTGGGGCACTTAATTAATTCGCCCGAGTGGAGTGAACCTTTGGACATGGATGTTGTAACCCGACATTTGCGACTTTGTCGGGTTACTATTTGGTTTAATAAATAACTTGCTGATCTTTCAGCGCGTTATAAATCTCATCAACAGACTGCTTATCACAATTAAAACTCAGATCTGTTTCATCTGTTTTCGTTTTTACAGATAAACAAATCAATCCCGCATTTTTAATGGCAGCAATTAATACTTGGTTGTCTGCTGATTGCTCTTCCAGTACAGTTGTGGCGTGACCTGTATCAAATAGTTTTCTTTCTAATTGATAGGCAGTTTCTTGGCTGTTTGAGCCGGTTAATCCAATAGACAGGGCTTTTTGGCTGAATCGAGCGGCATGTTCGTCTGCTGATACATGACGAAATTCCTCATCTTCACTTTTTCCGGTGATCATGCCGGCACCAACGGTGACGTTGCTTAGTCTATCTATGATAATAAAAGCGCCTGTGCCTTTATTTTGTTTGTAAGCATCAAATACAACCGGTGCATTAACTGATACGGTACACGATCCAATTTCATTTAACTTTAATTCTGTCGCTTGATGATGTTTCAGTGTGTTGACATCAATTCTATAGTTAATTGTTGATACTGAGCCAGATACACTACGTGTTGCTAATTTAATAATGTATTGACGACCCGGGGTCATGGCTTGTTCTGCCATCCAGACAATAGATGCGTTGAATTTGTCTGCAACCAGGGCGGGTGTTGTGCAGTTGCCAATAATCATGTCACCACGACTGATATCAATTTCATCTTCCATGGTTAAAGTCACTGCCATGGATGCAAATGCCTGCTCTATATCACCGTCATAGGTGACAATAGATTTGATTTTACTGGTATTTCCTGAAGGTAATACCGTAATTGCGTCGCCTTTATTAAACACACCGGAAGCCACTGTGCCACAAAAACCCCGAAAATCAAGATTAGGACGATTAACATATTGAACGGGGAAACGGGCATCTGAAAAATTACGATCACTTACAATTTCGATGGTGTTTAGCGTTTCCATCATTGGTTTTCCTGTAAACCAAGGCATGTTTTCGCTAGGGTTGACGACGTTATCACCATCCAGTGCTGACATAGGAATGAAGTGGATGTCATCTAAAGCTAATGTTTCCGTAAACGCCAGGTAATCTTGTTTTATTTTATTATAGGTTTCTTCACTGTAATCGACTAAATCCATTTTATTGACAGAAACAATGATATGTTTAATGCCTAGTAAAGAAGCAATAAAACTATGACGTTTGGTTTGCGTTTGTACACCGTAACGGGCATCAATCAGAATAACTGCTAAATCACAGGTAGAAGCGCCTGTTGCCATATTGCGGGTATACTGCTCATGTCCCGGGGTATCGGCAATGATAAACTTGCGTGTAGAAGTAGAGAAATAACGGTAAGCCACATCAATAGTAATGCCTTGTTCACGCTCTGCTTGCAAGCCGTCAACCAATAAAGCCAAGTCGATTTTTCCAGCGCCGGTTGTGCCTGATTTCACGCTATCGGCTTGCACGGCTGCCAGCTGATCTTCATAGATCATTTTTGAGTCATGTAATAAACGCCCGATTAAGGTGCTTTTACCATCATCAACATTACCGCAAGTTAAAAAACGCATCAGCTCTTTTTGCTCATGCTGTGCTAAATAGGCATCAATATCTGTACTGATTAAATCTGATTGGTGGGACATGGAAAAATTTTCCTTTAAAAATTTTTAGGATCAAGGTAAAAGGTTCAAGCTAAAAGGACTGAGAGCTTCTGGATTTTATGAGGGCGAATAACATTTTTGATAATTGCTCTGTTTCATCTTTCCAGATAAGGCCTGTTTCCTTTTTTATGTAACCAATCTCAATACCTATATATATTTGAGTTCGTAATTCACCACAAGAACCTTTGGCGTAGTAAAAAAACTTATTACTGTCTTTGTTTGTACTTCGTTCAAACCCTTCTGCAATATTGCTAGGTACGGATAAACTACAACGAGTAATTTGATCTTTAAAACCAAAATCCTTGCAATTAACAAGTTCTTTGTAAACAGAAACACTAAGGCGCGATGATCGCTTCCAAACATCCAAATCCTCAAATCGCATAACTTGAACCTTTAGCCTTGTGCCTTTCGCCTGCTGTTAAAAATACCCTTCGCGTTTTTTCTGTTCCATTGAGCCTGATTGATCATGGTCAATCAAACGACCTTGACGCTCAGATGTGGTGGTTAATAACATTTCCTGAATGATTTCAGGCAGGGTGGTTGCGGTTGATTCAACAGCGCCGGTTAATGGGTAACAGCCTAAGGTTCTAAAGCGTACCATTTTCATTTCAACTTTTTCATCCGCTCCTATAGGCATACGCTCATCATCAACCATGATTAACATGCCATCCCTATTTACAACAGGACGTTTTTTAGCAAAATATAAGGGCACGATTGGAATGCTTTCTAAATGGATGTATTGCCAAATATCAAGCTCAGTCCAGTTAGATAAAGGAAATACCCGGATGCTTTCGCCTTTGTCTAATTTGCCATTGTAAATATTCCATAATTCAGGACGTTGATTTTTTGGATCCCAGCGGTGATTTTTGTCGCGGAATGAATAAACACGTTC
Source organism: uncultured Methylomarinum sp. (assembly GCA_964392135.1). Taxonomy (GTDB): domain Bacteria; phylum Pseudomonadota; class Gammaproteobacteria; order Methylococcales; family Methylomonadaceae; genus QPIN01. Next base: position 13,926 of record CAYMPX010000025.1, on the reverse strand, counting down.
TTTAGCGCGTGATTTTTCTTCATCCCTGCGTGCACCACCAAAAGCAGCATCAAACTGGTGTTTATCCAATGCTTGTTTTAAAGCATCGGTTTTCATCACATCAGTATGTTTTTTGCTGCCATGAGTAAATGGACCGATACCTTGATCGACACCTTCTTGATTGGTATGAATAATAATATCTAAACCTAAGTCATCAATCAATTTGTCTCGAAATTCAATCATTTCTTTGAATTTCCAGGTGGTATCAACATGCATCATTGGGAAAGGGGGTTTACCGGGGTAAAATGCTTTCATGGTTAAATGCAACATGACAGCGGAATCTTTACCTACAGAATATAGCATCACCGGGTTATCAAATTCGGCTGCCACTTCACGAATAATATGGATGCTTTCAGCTTCAAGCTGTTTTAAGTGAGTTAGTTTATAATCAGTCATTAATTGGTTTGTCCGTAGGCGTTAACGCGATACATGGATTTAATACTAAACCGGTTATTTTAAAACGAAATTGATTTTATTGCCATCTCTGTGTTAATCCTTTAATTCTGTTAAGTTGGTTTTCTACGATTAAGTCGTTGTATTGGACATTAGACGGCATCATGCTCCCTATCAAATATTAATCAACAGCGTGTGAATTGTCACTCAACAATGAGATGAAGTCTTGGTAATTTAAAATACCTGGGGTGTTTTCAGGGCTTAATTCAGTGATAAGCTGTTGTAGCTCAGAGGAGGGTGAGTTAAAAATCAAGAAATAGAGTTCATTGTTAATCGGGGTGAAATGTAGTTTTAAACGATAAGCCACACTTTGTATGCCTAAACCTGCATCGACCTGCCGGCTCATCACCATACTGGCAACGGCCAGGTGCGTGTGTTCTTCATGATAATAACCGGCTAAACAGTCAGGGTGAATGTTTTGCTGTTTAAGTAAGTTATCCAGTAATAAGCGAGTGCCTGAGCCTTGCTGTCGATTAACAAAAACCCGCTGTTGATCGACACATTGTTGTAATGTGTCTATGGGCTGTTCGGGATGACTGATAAGCCCTTGTTGTCGTTGTTCTAACAAAACAAATTGATCGCGTTCTGGATCAATATATTGACAGTAATGCTTAAGTTGTTGCTGATTTATTTTTCCTATTCCTATATGAAATCCTGCGAGTTCACACCTGCCTTCAGCATACGCTGAAAGCGCCTGCTCACTGCCATCGATATGTAATTCTATGTGCCAGTGTGGCTGACGAAGTTTATCCAGCTTTTCTGAATCGCTAGCAATAATTCGTAAAGGGTGCGATGCAGAGAAAAATGACTGCAGCGTTGTATTTGCCTTGTTTTCAGCGAAGCCTAAAGCATCCTCGAAAAGTGCTTTATTGTTGTCTGCTATATCTAAAAGTATCTTTCCTAACTGAGTTAATTGCGTCCCTTTTCCGCGTTGTTTTTCGACCAGAGCGGAACCAAATAAGTTCTCCATATGCTGAAGTGTATTCCATGCTTTTCGATAAGAGTAGCCACATTCAGTGGCTGCTGCGCGTAAATTCTCTTGTTGTTGTATTTGCTTGAGTAATTTAACGGTGGTTTCCAGCTCATATTGCTGATTATTGTGCGTTAGGCTAATTTTTAGCGCGTAATTAATTGATATGTTACTCATAATAAATAGGTATTTTATTGCATATTGTTACTGCGCTGAATGTGCTTTATAGTGTGCTTCCTTTGATGATTGTAGCTTATATTTAGCCGTTAAGGCTACCAAATTAAGATGGTGGTACCCGTAAAATAAGTATCTGGTGAGATTATAAATCCCGCCTATTTAAGTTGGTGGTCGCCATTAATTATGTAAAATAATGCCTGTTTATGCGGTTTGTTTATTGTCATCAGGTGATTTAACTTTAGGGATAAGATGTAAATATGAGGAAAACAGCACTGGCTAGCGCACTTTTCTCATTTCCAATAATTAAAATTTATAGACACAGGATATTAATACGATGAGAGTAAAACAATGGGTAACTGCATTATTTTTAAATGGGTTATTACTAATCGCTCAGCCTGGCTGGGCAGAGGATGTTTTAACCATGTCCACAACAACGAGTACTGAAAATTCAGGGCTTTTGGCTGTGCTGCATCCTGTATTTGAAGCACAAAATAACATCAGACTGGATGTGATTGCGGTAGGGACAGGAAAGGCACTTAGAATTGGTGGCAATGGTGACGTGGATGTGGTTTTTGTACATGCACCCGTAGCAGAATTAAAATATGTGGGACAAGGTGATTTTATTGATCGTGTTGCGGTGATGCATAACGATTTTGTGATTGTGGGGCCAGAAAATGATCCAGCGGGTATTGCTTCAGCTAAAACAGTAGTTGAGGCATTAACCAGGATAGCTCAGAGCCAATCGTCTTTCATCTCAAGAGGTGATGACTCAGGCACACATAAAAAAGAAAAGCAATTATGGAAGCAGGCAGCTATAGACCCTAAAGGTACATGGTATGCAGCGGCAGGTCAGGGGATGGGGACGGTGTTACGCATTGCAGATGATAAACAGGGATATACATTAACAGATCGCGGTACACAAATAGCCTATGCCGATAAAATAGCATTAAAAGTTCTGTTTGAAGGTGACTCTGCGCTATTTAATCCTTATCATGTGATGGCTGTTAACCCGGAAAAACATCCGCATGTTCGTTATGATCTGGCCAGGAAATATATCGCTTTTATCATTAGTGAGCAGGGACAGAAAATGATTGCTGATTATAAAAAAGCTCAGCAACAATTGTTTTATCCTGATGCAATAAAGTAACCTGTTGTTTGCTAGTTTCGATTTTATGGGAGGTATGGTTTTTCTATTTGTATAAACCAATGTGTTACACCTTTTTATTGTCCTGCATTTGAGTCGCTGGTGTATAATTCCAATCACCTATGACTCAAATTAGCTGTGTGAAAATGGCTGTTTTTTTAATTTGACAAAGGTGTTGTAAGTAATAGAGTACACTATTCAAGATTAATAATGTATTGAGAATATCATCTATGCTGGGTTCATTTAAAAAAATTTTCAACCAAAAAGAAAAAACAAGAAATCTGGATCCCAATACTAATCCAAAATTCTTGATTATTCCCAATAAAATAGGTGCTTTGCTGGCGAATATTAAAGAAAATTCACTTTTATGCACAATAACCTTTGATGGTGTAGATGAAGAATTTAATTCATCAATTCTAGCCGTTCAATTAAAAAATCAAAAAATCATTCTGGACGAACTATTTCCCCTGCATGGTAATAATCTGGTAAAAGAAAAAGATGCACTTAAACTATCAACCATTTATGATGGTGTTGGTCTGTCATTTAAGCTTAGCAACTTGAAAACAGGGCGCTCCCGTGAAATTAATTTCTACAAAGCAGATATTCCAGGTCGAATATATTACCCTCAACGGAGAACCTATCCACGCTTACAAATCCCTAAGATGAAAATCGCCTTTTCAGGTATTGTAAGTGGCTTGAATGAATATATCAGTGGATATGTTTTTGATGTATCAAAAGAAGGTATATCAGTCACTTCGCTCAACAATAGAAACAAAATTCAACGGGGTGATTTAATCAAAGACTGTAAAATTATTCTGGATAAAAACACAATAGAATTTGACATAATCATTCGCTTGGTTAGAGATGCTGATTTAGGTATAGGTCGAACACAAATCGGCGGTTGTTTCAAAAAAATCTCCTCAAGAAATCAATCCAGGCTGGAAAAATTTATTGCCAATCTAGAACGAAAAAAAGTTACCGAAACGTCATCTTAAGCCATAATAAATTGGTCACTTCAGGACACAAAGTTTCTTTTCTCTGTGTCCTGTTTAGAATAAAAAATTCGCTTTATTGATTGTTTCGATTATTAATAATATCGTCTACTACAGAAGGGTCTGCCAGGGTTGAGGTATCTCCCAAATTATCCAGCTCATTAGCGGCTACTTTGCGTAAAATACGACGCATGATTTTTCCTGAACGGGTTTTAGGTAAGCCGGGAGCCCATTGAATAACATCGGGAGAGGCAATAGGACCAATTTCTTTACGAACTAATTGCACCAAGTCTTTTTTTAGCTCATCTGACGCTTTAACGCCAATGTTTAAAGTGACATAAGCATAGATTCCCTGACCTTTAATCTCATGTGGATAACCCACTACGGCTGCCTCTGCAACATGTTTATTGAGTACTAAAGCGCTTTCTACTTCTGCGGTTCCCATTCGATGACCCGATACATTGATAACATCATCAACACGGCCGGTAATCCAGAAATACCCCTCTTTATCACGACGTGCACCATCCCCTGCAAAATAATAACCGGGGTAAGTTGTAAAATAAGTGTCTATAAAACGTTGATGGTCACCGTATAAGGTACGTGCTTGTGAAGGCCATGGGTGACTAAAAACCAGAATCCCTTTGGCTTCTCCCTCCAATACCTTGCCTTCGTTATTTACAATTTCAGGTTTAACGCCAAAGAAAGGCAGTGTTGCCGAGCCAGGTTTTAAATCGGTTGCGCCAGGAAGCGGGGTAATTAAAATACTGCCGGTTTCAGTTTGCCACCAAGTATCCATGATCGGACATTGTGCGTTACCGACTACATGGTAATACCATTCCCAGGCTTCCGGGTTAATCGGCTCGCCTACGCTGCCTAAAATACGCAGGCTGCTACGATTGGTGCGGGTTACATAGTTATCACCCTGTGCCATTAAAGCTCTAATGGCCGTTGGGGCAGTGTAAAAGATATTGACTTGATGTTTATCTATTATTTGCCAGAAACGATCTGCTTCTGGATATGTTGGCACGCCTTCAAACATCAAGGTGGTTGCGCCATTACATAAAGGACCGTAAATAATGTATGAATGACCTGTGATCCAGCCAATATCAGCGGTACACCAGTAAATATCACCCTCATGGTAATCAAAGACATATTTGTGGGTCATCGCAGCCATTAATAAATAACCGCCTGTGGTATGTAAAACACCTTTGGGCTTACCTGTAGAACCGGAAGTATAAAGAATGAATAAAGGATCTTCTGCGTCCATTGCTTCGGCAGGACAGTCGCTAGATGCTTCAGCCATCGCCTCGTGATACCAGATGTCACGCGCTGGATTCCATGCCACATTATTGCCACTATTTTTGATGACAATCATTTTTTCCAGGCAGGGGCAGGCATCTGCTGCTTTATCCGCATTGACTTTAATGGGGATGGTTTTGCCACCACGATGCCCTTCATCAGCACAAATTAAAAATTTACAATCAGAATCTAAAATACGATCTTTAAGTGCATCAGCAGAAAATCCGCCAAATACAATAGAATGCACTGCGCCTATGCGAGTACAGGCAAGCATAACAATTGCCGCCTCTACAATCATCGGTAAATAGATACATACGCGTTCACCTTTTTTAACGCCCAGGGATTTTAATACGTTGGCAAACTGACAAACTTGTTGGTGTAACACGTTATAAGTAATTTTTTTATCATTATCCGGATTGTCGCCTTCCCAGATAATGGCAGTTTGTTCGCCTCGTGTCGCTAAGTGTCTGTCTAAGCAATTAACACTGACATTAAGTTTGCCACCTTTAAACCAACTGATTTCACCTTTAGGATAATCAAACGCTAAGGTTGTATCCCAGGATTTTATCCAGTCCAGCTGTTGACTGGCTTGCTCTGACCAGAATGCCTCGGGATCATCAATGGATTGCTGATAAAGTGCTTGATAGGTTTCGGCTGTAAAATATGCGTGTTGGCGTATTTCCGCTTTGACCGGATATATTTTTTCTTCTTCAGACATGCTTTAAACCTGGGTTGTAAGTGTTTTTAGGTCAGCTTAGATAATCTCTGGTTGAATTGCACGGACTTTTTTTAAGCGATCTGCTTGCCAATGTGTAATAGCCCAGTTAATTAAGGTTTGCGGGGAAGCATTTTTTAGATTTTGTGGCGGATTTTGTTTTAACAGTGTGAGTAATAAAAATAATGTTTTTTCCGGGTTGCGGGTAGATACCGCTTCAGCGCGTGTCTGTTTACTTAATTTTTCACCCCTGGCATTGGTAATAACAGGTAAATGACAATAACTGGGGGTTGAATAGCCTAATGTTTGTTGTAGAAATATCTGTTTAGGGGTTGAATCTAACAAGTCACAGCCACGAATTACATGACTGATATTTTGCTGATAATCATCAACAGTTACCGCAAGCTGATAGGCAATGACCGCATCTTTTCTTTTGATAATAAAGTCGCCATATTGTTGGGCAATAGAATGTGACTGATGACCTTGTAATTCATCATTAAAGCAAATAGTGCAATCAGTCGATTTTAGGCGAAGCGCATAGGGATGTTTTTGATCCTGGGTGTTATTTCGACAAATACCGGGATAGATTGGGCTATTAAATGTCAATAATGACTTTCGAGTGCAGGTACAAGGATAGACTAAATACTGGCTTTTAAGGGTATCTATCACGGTGTGGTAACGGTCGAGATCATCACTTTGATAGTGAATGGGACCATCCCAATGCAGGTTATAGCGTGCTAATGTATCTATAATGCGTTCTGTTGCGCCTGCAACATTACGACAGCTATCTAAATCGTCAATTCGTAACAGCCATTGTCCGTGATTGGCGCGAGCATGTAAAAAACTGGCCAGTGCGGTATAGAGTGAGCCAAGATGCAGGGGGCCGGTAGGCGAGGGTGCAAACCGGCCAATATAAGGCGTATTCAGAACTTAACCCATTTGTTTTTCTCTGATTTCATCCAGTGTTTTGCAGTCTATACACAAAACAGCTGTTGGGCGTGCTTCTAATCGGCGTACACCAATGTCTATGCCACAGGTTTCGCAAAAACCATAGTCTCCTGCTTCTATCTCTTTCAGAGATTCATCGATTTTCTTGATAAGTCTGCGTTCTCTATCGCGTGTTCTTAACTCAAGACTAAATTCAGACTCTTGAGATGCTCTATCATTCGGATCAGGAAAGTTAGCCGCATCGTCCTGCATATGATGCACAGTACGATCAACTTCTTGCATTAATTCCGCTTTCCAATTATTGAGAATGGTCTCAAAATGCTCAATTTGAGCCTCGTTCATGTATTCTTCGCCTTCTTTTTCATCGTAAGGCGAAAAACTGAACGGTGTGTTATCAGTTTTAGAATCTGTCATCCACTAACTCCTAAGTGAGATCTTTAAAAAACTGCGCATTTTTATCAGAATTATGAGGGTATAGCAAGAATTTTGTTAAAATTTAATCAATAAAATTTATTGGACTGATCATGTCATCACAAATAGCGCAACGTATGAAAGGCTTTTCGCCTTTTTATGTTATGGAATTACTGCAACGTGCAAAACAATTAGAGGCAGAAGGCAGGGATATTATTCACATGGAAATTGGTGAACCTGATTTCCCAACACCTAAGGCTATTGTTCATGCAGGAAGTCAACAAATTAATAGTGCTGAAGTTAAATATACCGCAGCCGCTGGATTACCTGAATTACGTGAAAAAATAGCCACTTTTTACCAGAATACTTATAGCGTAAAAGTAGCAGCAGAACGTATTATTATCACGCCAGGCGCTTCAGGTGCATTTTTATTAGCATTAGGCATCAGTTTAAATCCTGATGAAGAAATATTAATGGCAGACCCTTGTTACCCTTGTAACAATAATTTTGTGCGCTTGTTTGGAGGTCGAACGACTTTTGTGAATGTTGATAAGACCACAAATTATCAATTGTCAGCTGCTTTGATACAACAGAATTGGCAAAAACATAGTCGAGGGGTGTTGATTGCATCACCATCAAATCCAACGGGTACCTTAATTTCTAAATCTGCATTAGAAGATGCGATTAAACAAACTCAGGTATTAGGTGGACATTTTTATTCTGATGAAATTTATCATGGTTTAGTTTATGGAAAACAGGCAAATTCAGCCTTAGAGTTTAGTAACGATGTCTTTGTGATTAATAGTTTTTCTAAATATTTTGCGATGACAGGCTGGCGAATTGGTTGGTTAGTTGTCCCTGAAATGTTTATAGAACCAGTTGAGCGGTTGGCACAGAATATATTTATATCAACATCAACGAATTCACAATATGCGGCATTAGCCGCATTTACAGCGTCTAATTTGTTGGAGTTAGAAAATAGAAAAGGTGAATTTGAAAAAAGGCGGGATTTTTTATACGCGCAATTAATCCGTTTAGGGTTTGATATAGCGGCTAAACCGGAAGGGGCTTTTTATATTTATGCTGATTGTTCTCGCTTTACCAATGATAGCTTTCAGTTTGCTAAAGATTTGCTTGAGCAAGAGGGGGTTGCGGTGACGCCGGGTAAAGATTTTGGAAAAAATGCGGCTAATTCTCATATTCGCTTTGCTTATACGGCATCAATAGATAAAATGACCGTCGCAATTGAAAGATTAGAGAGGTTTTTATGTCAGTAATACAGATTTCAGCAATGGAGTTGTTTGAGAAGTTACAAGGTGATAATAAACCATTACTTGTTGATGTGAGAGAAGATAATGAATTTGAGTTTGCTCGTATTGAAGGAAGTTTACATATTCCCTTGAATCAGCTTGCTGAAAGAATGAATGAAATAGCACCTGATATCGAGTGTGTGGTGATTTGTCATCACGGCATGCGTAGTCAGCAAGCAGCCCGTTTTTTAGTTCATTCGGGATTAAGCAATATTTATAATTTAAGCGGTGGCATTGATGCGTGGTCTGTGGCCTGCGATCACACTGTTTCACGATATTAAAAAAATAATAGTTATGTTTTTAAAAGAATTTTATTCAGGGAATAACGACTGTATAACCATTACAGCGGAACAAGGTAGTTTATTTGCAAAAGATATTGCGGGTGACTTTAATCCTCTGCATGATGTGGGTGCTAAACGATTTTGTGTGCCAGGTGATTTACTGTTTGCCATCGTTTTAGAAAAGTATGGTTTAAGTAAAAAAATGAATTTTAAGTTTACTGGAATGTTAGGGCATGGGGTTACCTTGAATTTTCCTGAAACTGATGCGGAGACTGTTGCAATTAATGGCAGTCACGATAAAACAATTCTGGAGGTAGGGCGTAGCGGTGAGCGTATTACTGATGCGGGAATAGTTGCTGAATTGAGTGAAAATTATGTGGCTTTTTCTGGATATAACTTTCCTTATGTTTTGGTGCCGTTAATGGCAAAACAACAGGTAATGATTAATTTAACACGCCCTTTAGTTTTGTATGACAGTATGTGCTTAGAGTTTGAACATTTGAATTTTACCGATCCTGAAGTTGAAATGTTAGAGCCTGAACTAACGGTGGCTGGTAAACGAGGAGAGGCTCATTTTCATTTTCAAATTAAATCAGATGGGCAGATAGTGGGTAAAGGTTTTAAAAAGATACTTATTAGTGGTATGCGTGAGTATCAAGAAGGTCCAATGCAGGCGTTTGTTGATGATTATCTCGCGAGAAAAGAAGCCTATTTGGATGCTGTCGCCTCTTAACTCTGGGCTTGGCATAATATCTAAACCCAGTAAATAGTTTGATACGCCCTGTTGAAGAAGTTTAGCCATGGATTATTCGTGGCTAAATATCAATGATCAGGGATTAAATTGAAGTTTCAAAGGGTTCAACAACGACCGATTGTCCTGCTGTAACCCCGGTAGAATCGATAGCGAGAATGATATAACAATTGGCTTTGCTCATGGCACTCATAATATTAGAGCCTTGTCTCCCCGCGGACTCAACAAAGAAATTGCCTGAGTCATCTTGAGTTAAAACTCCGCGTTGGTATTCTTGTCTGCCAGGTTGTTTTCTTAAATGACTGTTACAGGTCGCTGTTAATTGCAGTGGTTTTGTTATGGGGATGTCGGATAAATAGTTTAGCGCGGGTAAAACTATTTTTTGAAATGTAGCAATGACTGAAACAGGGTTTCCAGGAAGTCCAAAAAAATAACAATCGTTAATTTTTCCAAAGGTCAGTGGTTTCCCTGGTTTTATGGCTATTTTCCAAAAACTGACTTCACCACATTCATCAAGTATTTCTTTAATGTAATCCGCTTCACCGACAGATGCACCACCTGTGGTAATAATAACATCGTGTGTTTTGGCCGCTGAAAGTAACGTTTGCTTGATCCGTTGTTTATCATCAGCGATAACACCTAAATCAGAAATACGACGATTAGGATCATTAAGTAAACCTGCTAACGTGTAGCGGTTACTGTCATATATTTGCCCTGGTTTTAACGAATTGCTTATGGAACAGAGTTCGTCACCGGTAGAAAAAAAAGCAATATTCTGGGTTCTTTTTACAGGAATATCATAAATACCCGCTGAAGCGAGTAAGCCTATATCAGTTGCTGATAGTTTTTTAGGTGCTGATAATAATGCCGTATCCTTTTTAATATCACTGCCAATATCTCGAATATTTTGTTTGGCTTGAGTCGTCGCAGGGAAAATAATTTGCTTACCCTTTGCAGCAATATCTTCTTGCATGATGACGCTATCTGCACCTGCTGGAATAACAGCGCCAGTAAAGATTCGAATACAGTGCTGCGTTTTTAATTTATCTTGAAAAGGAGTGCCTGCCCATGATGTCCCTTGTAACGATAGAGTAAACTTTTTCTTAGGTTTTATATCGTGACTGGAGAATGCATAGCCATCCATTGCTGAGTTTTTATCAGGGGGGAGATTGATAGCAGAATAAACGGGGCAAGATAATATTCGCTTAAAGGCATGTTTTAATATAATCCGTTCATCCTGATTAATAGGCTTTATTGTTTGTTTTATTTTTTCAAGTGCCTGTTCGATAGAAATAAGACCCTTTGCTTCAAGGCTGCAAACATCAATCATTAAACTGTCCTAAAAAGTTGTGCAAAATATAGTGGGTAATCTGTAGGGGGTTATTGATATCTAATTGTGTGGGTATTGAATGCGTTGTATTAAGTGCTGAATCAGTCGCAATAGCAATAATTGAGGGATCATCAGGAAAAATTAAATCTTTTTTTAACGAAGGTCTATGAAGTTCAATTTTTGGAAAGTGCTCCGCTTTAAAACCTTCGACTAAAATCAGATCTAACTCAGATTGCTCAAATGCAACTAATTGATCCTCTAATCGAGGTTCTTGAATACTGCTGAATTCAGTAATGATAGCGCGTCTATGACTCGAAACAAGCATAACGGGAGTCGCTCCTGCCGCTCTTAGTTTATAGCTATCTTTACCGGGCTTATCAATCTCAAAGTTATGATGGCTATGTTTTATTAGTCCAACGCGGATTCCCTGGGTTTTTAATAAAGGGATAAGTTGCGTGAGTAAAGTCGTTTTTCCTGTTCCGCTGAAAGCAGCAAACCCTAAAATGGGTACTTGTGCATTTTTCATAAATTAATCGTCCACTTGAGTCGTGATGAACCTTATTCTAAGGTAGAATTTAACTATAAAACACTGATTGTCTGCTAAAGGAGCTTTCATTGATCAGAGTATATTTCGTTATAGCGCTTATTATTTTGGTATTTTTCTTGTTGCGAAAATTTTTAAAAACACCACCGGAAATCATATCAAAACAACTAAAGAAAACAGCGATTGTTTTATTCCTAGGTGTTATCGTCTTTTTTACCGCGACCGGCAGACTTAATTGGTTATTTGCACTGACGGGGGTTTTTATCGCATTTATTATAAGGATGCTGCCTTTACTGATGCGATATTTACCTCAACTACATGGGTTGTGGAGGATGTTTAATAAAACTAACAGCCCGTCATCAGGGAGTCATCATGCCAATCAATATAAAGGCACCATGTCTAAACAAGAAGCAGTTGAAGTTTTAGGGATCACGCTGTCTGCATCAAAAACGGAAATTATCATGGCTCATCGTAAATTAATGCAAAAAATGCACCCCGACAGAGGTGGAAGCGATTATCTGGCTGCCAAAATCAATCAAGCAAAAGCCGTTTTATTAAACAGTAAATGATGTGAGAATGGCTAAATCCAATAGGGATAAAGGATTTATGATGACCTTTCTTTTATATGCCTTGCATTGCAAGTTCAGTTTATTAGTCCCTCGTGTCCTGTCTAAAGTTTCTGTATTGCTACTGAGTATTTATATTTCGGGTTGTGCAGTCAATCATAATTATGCGCCAGTGAGACC
>CAYMPX010000025.1:0-1716 GCA_964392135.1 uncultured Methylomarinum sp. | reverse complement strand
TGAGTATTTATATTTCGGGTTGTGCAGTCAATCATAATTATGCGCCAGTGAGACCCTATCATCGAGATTTAATGAATGGGAATAAATATTATGCGATTAAAAAAGGCGATACGTTATATGCCATTGGTTTTCGTTCCGGGCTGGGTTATAAACGCCTGTCGTTATGGAATAACATTAAAAAACCTTATAGATTAAGGATTGGGCAAAAAATCAAATTATTTAAACCTAAACAAAAACTTATAAGTGACGATAAAGGTAATGATAAAAAAATAAAAGAGAGACATCCATCACAAAAAAACTCAACATTTTCAAATGATAAGGAAAAGGTGTTAAAGTTGTACTGGCAGTGGCCGGTGAGAGGAAAGATACTGAAATCCTTTTCAAAAACAGGTAGAAAAGGAATAGATATAGCAGGGAAAATTGGGCAAAAAGTACGATCTGCTGCATCAGGTAAAGTTGTTTACAGTGGTTCTGGCCTTAAAGGCTACGCTAATTTACTTATTATTAAGCATAATTATTTATACCTGAGTGCTTATGCAAATAATCGTAGATTGCTGGTAAAAGAAGGGCAACAGGTAAAAAAAGGACAAGTTATTGCTGAAGTTGGTTCGATGAAAGATAAGCGAATATCTTTACATTTTGAAATAAGACAAAATGGAAAGCCAGTAAATCCACTAAAGTATTTACCAAAAAAAATTAACTACGAATACTGATTGACCAGGAGAATGATTATGACTGAGGTTGTTGAGCTAAAGTCAATGCGCGCGATAAATGCGAATGCCGACAGAAATAATTTTGAATTTACCAAGAATTCCAATGATTCTGAATTAATGGAAATTCCCCGATTACGAATTGTTGAATCGGAAGCGGCTAAAAACGCATTAGCAGCTGATGCTACCCGCGTGTACTTAAATGAATTGGGCAAATCCAAGTTACTTACGGCTGATGAGGAAAAGAGTTTTGGAAAACGTGTTCTAAGGGGGGATAAAGATGCACGAAAAGTCATGATCGAAAGCAATTTGCGCTTGGTTGTAAAAATATCTCGTCGCTATTTGAACCGAGGTTTGCCGTTATTGGATTTAATTGAAGAAGGAAATTTAGGTTTAATTCGAGCGGTTGAAAAATTTGATCCTGATAGAGGCTTCCGTTTTTCAACGTATGCGACATGGTGGATCAGGCAAACCATTGAACGCGCTATTATGAATCAAACACGCACGATTCGATTACCTATTCATGTGATTAAAGAAATGAATAGGTATATCAAAGTACAAAGGTTTTTGGCACAGCAGTTTGATCACGAGCCTAGTGCAGAAGAAATAGCGGTACATATGGATAAACCCGTTAAAACAGTTGTTAAAATGTTAAAACTTAATGAACGTGTCACATCTGTTGATGTTCCCGCAGGTAAAGACTATGACAAACCTATTGTAGATTCAATTTCTGATGATGAACGATATTCGCCAGTAGAACAGTTGCAGAAAGATACTATTAAAAATAAAATCTCACATTGGGTTGGTCAGTTAACGGATAAACAAAGAGAGGTGATTTGTCGGCGTTATGGTTTATGTGGTTACGAAAACTCTACCTTAGAGCAAGTAGCTATGGAGCTTGGTGTTACCAGGGAGCGGGTTAGACAAATACAAATGGATGGTTTAAAAAGATTAAAAGAAATATTGGAAGGCGGTGGATATTCTTTTGAAACTATATTTCAATAAA
>CAYMPX010000024.1:0-16645 GCA_964392135.1 uncultured Methylomarinum sp. | reverse complement strand
CAATAATTTAATTTAGATTATTGGAAACAGCCCAGCCTTTTCTACCTGCACATTCGCCATCAAGTATTTCAACTTCAACAAATTTTGCCTTACCAAACGCTTGTTGTACTTGCAGAAGCTTAACTTTTGTTCCTTGTGGCAAATGTTTACATTCGCCACCACGGTCTTTATCTTCCGTATCATCATACGCAGCAATCGAACCTGGAACCGCAACTAATCGAATCGTTGCCATTGGGTCATAAGTATTAACCCCTTTCAAACTATAACTCTGCCCTATTGATAAATTAACAGTCTTAGATACAGGAAGACGTTTATTATCTCCACCACTCATCATCATAACAAGAACAACAATGACCAAACCCGCAATCCCACCAAAGAATACTTTAGGGTTTGAATCTTTTAATGCCATTATTTTAGAAACTGCATTGCCCTCAGCATTTGATGTATCTTCTACGACTTCTGATGCACCTTCTGCGACCTCTGATGCACCTTCCACGACTTCATTTGTAGCTTCATTTTCCACTTGCTTAGTTGATTCTTCTGACTCATTAACTGAATCGACAGACTCATTAGAATTTTCATCATTACTCATTCTTCTTCCCCATATAAAAAGATTTATTTAAAATGTATAAACACATTGGAAACGATCAGGTTTTGAGCGTTTCTCGCATTTAAAACAACTCAAAACAAGAATAGCCACCATCATCACCAAGGTGTTTTGGTCTACATTTCTTTATTATTATAATTTGAGTAGGTAAAGGTACCATGCTGAACAAACTTTTCAAGTCATGATTACTAAACTACCCTGTTTTTTTCACACTACCCTGCTTAAAAACAAGCTAAGACCGGTCTTTTACGCATCTTTTTCATTGCCTATATAATGTATAATGAGGGTAAGGGACGCGAGCTGTAATAGCAATTTTCAAATAAAATCATAGCCTTTTTTCTTAATTTGCTGAGACAATTGCTTTTCTTCAATCCGCCGACATTCAAACTGCCAATAACCTAAACCAATATTTTTTCGCTCACCTAAAATAATCGGAAAGTCCTCGCCATTCATAAATAACCTCATTATATCGTCATCTTTATGCATAAAAGACTCTAGAATAATAAAACTTTTTTCTCCTGATCCATTTTTTACGCCATATAGCAGGGCTTTATGTTTCTCACTATCTGAAATATCCGCAATATTTTTATAAGTCACCGCATACGATATTGAAGTTAAAGCGGCTAACTCAAAAACAATCAGACCATCCTGCTTTGGTATCGTTATTTTTTTAACAATGCCTAAAGAACGCTTACTCTTTAGCTCCTTGGTTTTTCGAAAACTAACCAAACTACCAATTGACAGCACCCCTTCTTTTTCAAATTTGCATGACAGCTCTCTATCCGAAAAAGACTCAGCCAAAAACTCAACATTTACACCGCTACTAGTATCTACCAAGCTTTGCAACGAGTGCGTTGCATCCAGACCCACCGAGATATATCTATTGAGGCGATCAGAAAAAAGTGGCATACCTTGCACCTCAAAACCATTCCAGCATTGCAACATATAATCAAACAAACCTAGTGGAATTTTATTTGTTCCCTTATTAAAGGCGTTGATAGAACTAAACCGGGCCTCATTCTGACTACTATATTTATCTTTTTTCATTAACGCCTTGTATAGCCTGGTTAAATTAAGATACCTCGCCGATGAATCAACCTCTCCCGCCTCATGTTCAAAATAAGGACGACGATCTTCATCCATCAAAATAATACACTGCGTCTGTTGATTAATAACGGGCGTTTTTTCTATCCGAACGTACTGACTAATTTTTCCAATAAAATGGTAAGCATCCTGAATTTCTTTTTGCATCAAACCCGATGGATCAGCAAGACTTAACAGTAACACCTGCTTATAGCTATCTTCAACTGTACTGACCTTACCTATCAAGCTCGTTTCATCAGCGACTTTACTGCTTTCCTTTTTATTTTTTACAGCCAGCCTATAAAGAGAATGCAAATCGATCCATACCCAGTCAGGTACTGCTAAAAACATCATGTACTGCGTCACCACAATGCCACTCAGTCCTTTAATTGTTCGCTGAATAGCTAAAGCAACATGCTTGCCCTGGAACCAACCTATATCTCGCCGGGTTAATTCACGGACTACCATCCAATAACCAATGGTGAAGTGCTGTTCTATTAAAATAAGTAGATCTAGAATTTTCCGTTCATTTTCACCTTTAGGAAAACCAGAACGAATTAAACGGGAACGAAGAGAGTCCTCAATACTTAAAAACTGAGACCTTAATATCTCCAATACATCCAGTCGCTGTTGAGCCGGCAGTTCAAATGAATTTAACTCTTCAACAAAATCAAAAAATAAACGGGTGGCCAAGCCAGGGTTTGCAACGGGTAAGTCTTCAACCCATCGACTAACAGCGCCTTTCTCATAAGATACTAACTGATCTTCATTGGTTTTCTGAGAGGGAATAACAAGAAAAAAAGAATTTTTCACAAACGACCCTGTGATTATTGTTTTATTTGAGTTAAAAACATAGATGTAATAGCTTCGATAAATATATTACCCTGACTTGGCAACAGGCGCGATAGGAGACTGAGCATAGCAGACTACAAAACTATTTCACCAGCCGCCAAAACAAGCTAAGACACCGATATTATTGAATGATCCACGCCTTATTTAGTTTAATCTATCTTGGATAAATTCAAAGCTGACTATTTCAATTAGTTGCACTACCTTCCTCCTTTTTTAGTCATCATACCTTTAGAAGGGTTATAACCTATCACTGCTGCAATCATAAAAACCGAGAATGCGCATAAGGTATAAACAAAGGCGTAGCTATTAAATTGTCCATAAAAAGCAAAGCGTATCAATTCAACAGCCTGAGAAAAAGGATTATAAAGCGCTAGATTATGCAATAACTCGCTAGACTCCCGCACTTTCCACAAAGGATACAAGGCAGTAGACATAAAAAACATAGGAAAAATGACAAAATTCATCACCCCTGCAAAATTTTCTAACTGCTTAATAAAGGATGATAACAATAACCCCAAAGCACCCAACATCAAACCTGATAACATTAATGCAGGCAACACCCACAAATATCCTTCCCACGGCGCCTCAATATCATAAAACCAGGCAATCATTAAAAACACATACACTTGAAGAATAGAAACAGCAACACCTGCAATTAATTTACTCACCAGCAAAAACCACCGAGGCAAAGGACACACCATTAGCATCCGCATACTGCCCATTTCTCTGTCGTAAACCATTGATAAAGAACTTTGCATACCATTAAATAGCTGGATCATTCCCATCAAACCCGGCGTAATATAAACCTCATAAAGAATATAGGTTTCATACGGCGGACTAATAGCCACCCCTAATGCCGCTCTAAATCCTGCGGCAAAAATAAACAACCAAACCAAAGGTCGAACCAAAGCCGAAATAAACCGCTCTCTTTGCCTGACAAAACGCCATAACTCACGCCCAATAATACCCTGCATCGCGCGCCAATAATGCATCATGATCTCGCCCCCTGAGTTAAGGACTGAAATGCCTCATTAATAGACTCTGACTGCGTTGCGTTTAACACATCAGCCACCGTCCCTTGCTGTTTTATCTGACCTTGATGCAATATAATCAATTGATCTTCTGGATAAATTTCATCCACTAAATGCGTGGCCCAAAGCACAGCAAGTCCCTGATCCAGAGCCAATTGATGAACATGCTCTACAATGGATTGTCGACTGGGTATATCCAGACCCACGGTGGGCTCATCCAGCAATAATAAAGCCGGTTTATGCAACAAGGCTCTGGCAATTTCTACCCGCCGCCTATGTCCTCCATTAAGCTGTCTTACCTTCTCAAACCGTCGTTCATACATATCCAGACGCTCTAATTCTTCTTGAATACGTTGTGTTGCCAATGTTCGATTCATGCCATGCAATGCAGTGTGATAGCGTAAATTCTGCATGACTGTTAAATCCATATCCAATGTGGTCTGCTGAAATACCACGCCTAACTTTGCCAAAGCATGTCGCGTCTGATTTTTAACATCAAAACCACAAAGCTGAATAGACCCTTCCCTTGCATCATACAATCGAGTAATTAACGCAAACAAGGTACTTTTACCCGCGCCATTAGGCCCCAGTAAAACAGTACATTCTGAAGAGGCAACATTAAAATTGATAGTATCCAGCGCCTTTTTAGTCTGATACGAAAAACTCAAGTTTTCTACAGCAAGAGCGACAGAACGCTTTAGACTACTCATGGCTTTGCCACAACTCCCCAAGGAAAACGCCCAACCGCAATAGACTTGGTGACTTTATGCTGTTCAAGATCAATAATTGACATATCATTACTGCGCCCATTGGTGGTATACAAGCGTTTTTGGTCGGGAGAAAAAGCCAAATTCCAGACCCGTTGACCCACCAATAAAAACTTTTCCACTTCCAGCGTTTTAGCATTAATCACAGCGACTCGGTTCGCCGGACCAATCGCCACATAACCCCACTGCCCCGCATGATCAATAACCACGCCCACCGGCTGAATTTTATCTGCTGTCACACCAGGAATATCCAGTTTAATGGTTTTAATAATCTGCTTCGTTGCAACATCCAGAATCATTAACGTGCCAGCAATCTCGGAAGTCACCCATAATTGCTTATTATCGGTCGTAAAACTAGCCGCTCTGGGGCGAGGATCGACCAATGTATTAGCCACAATTTCATTGCTTTTAACATCAATCCAGTGAATCATATTGGTGGTTTCAGAGGCACTAACCACCCATTGATTATCAGCGCTCACCGCGATCCCTTCTGGCTCCACACCCACGTTAATCCGAGCAATTGCTTTGTTATGAGTCACATCAATGACCGTGACTAAATTATCATCTTCATTGGAGACATATAAACGATCACCCGCTGGATTAAGCGCAAACGTTTCCGGGTCTTCCCCGGAAGGTAACTGCCCGACTTCGGCATAGGTTTCCGCATCAATAATTTTAATGGTATCGTCATCACTGGTAGCAACATATAAAAATTTATTATCAGGACTTAATGCAATACCGCGTGGACGCTGGCCTATGTCCACGGTTTTTAATAACTTGCCTGCAATAGGGTCAATCACTGCTAAGGCATTATCTTTTTCCAAGGTGACAAAAACAGTTTCTGCTTGAACCGCTAAACTCATCAAGCCTGTCATTAAACTGGCGTATAAAAGGGATGTTTTCATTGCTCTCATTCTCATCTGAACTGTTCTAATTTATTTTTTAATCGTTGTATCAATTGTTGAAAGCGACTTTTTTTATCTTCAACACTATTTTCTAATAAAGGCGAAGCGACAAGCTCTTTATTATTTGATTCTTTAGCACAATTTAACTCTGCTTGATCATAGCCCAAGGTATCTAACTCTGTTTCAGGGTGTAAAAAACCTTCTATGGGTGATACAGCCACTAATGAACGCGCCGCAGCCAGTAATACAGGCTGCCTTAACTGACCATTCCATGAACGAAAGGATAAGGGTTTACCTTTATACCCTTGCAGGGCAAACTGCTCGCTTAACAAATACGCTTTGATTGTTTGCATTTGTGTGGATTTTGTACGTACAGAGGCTTCACCGATTGATCTCACCGCTAAATAAGCCGCATAATCCTCCTCTTCCATGCCTCGACCCGCCTGCACCTTAAATCGGTTCTGAATTTGTACCGCGCCCCACTGCTCGTGTGTTTTATGCCATGCCGTTGCGACTAAACCCTGCGTCCCTGCAATCGGTCTGGGAATCCAGGTTCGATAATCTAAATACTCACCAAACAAGCCCTGTTCATCAGCAACTACTAAAACATCGTAATCTACCCCCTGAGTAAATACCGGCACATCCGATTGCGCTGTTCTTCGTGCGTCATAAGTATGTGTCCATGGTTTTTCTGCGATGATTTTCATCCCAAAACGCTTAGCCGCACGTTTAATAGCCGCTGCATACAATTGATCTTCTTTAGTCATTCCGGAGACTAAAAACCATTTATTCCAGCGTTTTTTCATCATATATTGCGCCAATGCATCGGCTCTCATGGCGCGACTGGGCAACAAATGTAAAATATTATTATCACACTGCTGTCTTAGGGCATCGTCCCTGGTTGTAGCATCCAAAATAAGTTTTCCCTTGGCACTTTCCAGGCGCGCAATTTGTTTTAATTGCTCCGCAGGTAGATTACTCACAACAAATGCAGTATCTGCTGCCACTTGCTGCTCAAATACCTGAACAATATCAGCTGAAACTGCGGCAATAATTGTCTGCAATATAAAACGCTGTTGCGTAAACTGCCCCGTGGTATTGTTATCGACAATCGCCAGCTCAGCCCCCGACCGTCCTTTTTGTTGAATAAACCCATCCAGATTAGACAAAGCGGCAGGTACTTTCTGTTCCTGAGTAATATAAGCAATTTTTATCGTTTGAATCTCTGTTGCATAAGCCCTATCAATCAAGCACAACACCATAAAAACCAGCGTCATTCTAAAACATTTATTCATATTAAAAGTTATCATTTGACGTTAATCATCCTGAAACATCCCCAAAAATAGATTTGCCGATAAAACAGCAATCCCCAAAAGTAAACTACCCACACCACAATAAGTAAATACTTGCGTTATTATATGATGGTGTGCCGCACTTCTGCCAATAGAGGGCGCTAAAACAAACATTGAAAACCATGCCAACGGATACAAGCCACCCAATCCAATTAAAATAGAGACATATTTTTTAAACGAAGGTTTGAGCGAGGAAAATATTACTAACACAACCAACCCTATAGAAAATGCCGCAATTCCCGTCGCATGAAAATGCGAGCGTTGTGCATATCGCCATATTTTAAGGTTACTTTTTTCATCATGCTGCAATGGATTCGCTGAAACACCTTCTGATATATAACTTTTCACAGATTCTTCAGCAATGCCAAAGCCCACACCTAAAGCGATTCCAAAAACCAATGTCAGCATGACTAGAAACAAACCCACCTTAACAACTTTTATTTCTTGATTCATTTACCTTTCCTCATTTACGATTTAAACTTAACCCCTAAACAGCACTTATTCTGTAAAAAAACATGCGATCAGTCCCTTTATTTATTGCTATTGTTATTGCCTTTGGCTTATCGTTTTTAGAACATATCTCTGTCTTGATCTACCCTCTTAGCGCTATTATTTTTTATAACTATTTACCGGTACTCTACGCATCATCCCGGATTAACATTCTATATCACGCGAAAGAAAAAAAATTCCTATGCATAAAATTCCACCCGATGGAACTCAGTCTATGGCTAGTAAGCACCAGCTTCTTTTCTTTCATACTTGCTCACTTATTCGCTGATTTATTATTTCCCTACCGAGAACATCTATATCATTTTACAATTTTCTTGATTTTTTCAGGGCTAATAGGAATTATTTATTATGAATTAAATGCCAATAAATTTCATATTTCATCAAAAAAAACCAGCTTTAAAGCCCAAGGTCGACTCCTCTCACTGGAATTTCTTTTTGTAATGATTTTATTGTTTGCAACCAATCATTAAATAATTAACAACTGTTAAACTCGCAGAGACATCAGGTTTATGAAATAAACACTTTTTAGGATTTTTAGTAACTTCTCATTACCTCAAATACACCTCCTTGAGGGCTTGAAATACAAAGATTCCCTCGGTTTAGACATTTTACCTAGCCCCTTTAATTTTAACAAAAGGGTTGGATTTCATTTCTTCAGCAAATGTTGACATAGGACCATGCCCGGGAATAAATCTTACCGCTTCCCCTAATGGCCATAATTTATTTTGGATTGAATAAATAAGGGTGTCAAAATCGCCTTTCGGTAAATCGGTTCTGCCAATTGAGCCATTGAAAAGCACATCCCCGACGATAGCGAGTTGAGAGGCAGAGTGATAAAAAACAACATGTCCGGGGGTATGGCCTGGGCAGTAAATAACGCTCAGTTCTTGTTCACCGAAAGTCACTTTGTCGCCATCATTTAACCAGCGGTCAGGACTAAATGATTCGCTGTAAGGAAAACCAAAAGTTTGTATTTGAGAGGGAATAGCATTTATCCAGAAAGCGTCCTCTTGCTGAGGACCTTCAATAGGAATCGATAGCCTGGCTGCTAATTCGGCAACACCACCAATATGATCCAAATGACCATGGGTAACTAAAATTATTTCGGGAGTTGCTTGTTCCGCTTCTAGCGCATTAAGAATAATGTCGACATCTCCGCCTGGATCAACAATTGCTGCTTTATTACTTTTATTACAAATAAGTAAAGTACAGTTTTGCTGATAAGTAGTGACGGGGATAATTGAAAATCGGATGTTCATAAAGTCGCTCAATATGTTTTTGGGTTTTAAATGATCGGTTGATTCATCGAATTTGTCAGATTTTTTAATTGAATCCTCGCGCCTTAGTGCCTGGATTCAGGTAATATACACATCAATCAACACTTTAATAATATACCATGACCATTGAATACATTGATAAACCCGAACAGTTACCTGATTTATGTAACCGAATTTCACAAGAAACCTGGATTGCATTGGATACCGAGTTTTTAAGAGAAAAAACTTATTACCCTGAGTTTTGTTTGTTACAAATAGCAACACCTGAGTGGGTGGTTTGTGTTGACCCTATTGCACTTTCTGATTTATCAACTTTATTTGAAGTGATCAATAATCCAGCAATTACCAAGGTGTTGCATTCTTGTCGACAGGATGTAGAAATTTTTCACCAATTAACGGGCAAGGTAACAACGCCTGTTTTTGATACACAGATTGCCGCGCCTTTGTTAGGGTTTCAAGAAAACCCGGGGTATGCCATGCTGGTTTCCAGTTTTTTAAATATCAACCTATCTAAAGCACATACTCGGACGGACTGGAGTGTGAGACCATTGAGCGAAGCACAAATACAATATGCAGCAGATGACGTCATTTACCTTTGTAAGATTTATAAGATGATGGGGCAGCAGTTAGCAGAGCTGGGGCGTCTTGATTGGTTAGAAAAAGATTTTGAGCTGTTAAATAATCCCTCGCTATATCAAGTGTTACCCGAGAATGCCTGGTTAAAAGTTAAAGGCAAGAACAGGTTGACGGGAAAACAGCTGTCGATTATTCAACACTTAACGCAATGGCGCGAGAGAACAGCACAATCAGAAAATAGACCCAAAAACTGGTTGATAAGAGATGATTTGCTGATAGAACTGGCTAAGTTACAACCTGAAACTGTTGAAGAACTGGCTAAAGTTCGTAGTATTAATGAACGCTCTGTTAGACGTTATGGTAAAGTAATTTGTCAGTTAATTAATCAGGCGAAGCTTAATCCACCGCTTGCATTAGTTGATAAGACTAAAGCAGCCAAAAAGACTCAAAAGCAAGAGGCGGTGTTAGATGTATTAACCGCACTGGTGAGAATGCGGGCGGATGAGAACTCCATCAACCCCACGATTTTAGCGAATAGAAAAGAACTGGAAAAATTATTATTTGAGGAAGACAATAATCCAATCCTTTCAGGTTGGCGTTATAGTATGGTGGGCAAGGAGTTACAAGGTTTATTAGCAGGACAGTATGCTTTGACAGTCAATGCAGGGGAATTGTTGATTGCGGGTACTGAGTAGACCTAAATTAGAATAATCAACTTAGATGGAACAGAATATAGCCTCAGGACAAGGTTGTTTTTCACCATGAAGGTTTAATTTTTCTTCATTAACTTCAGTCCTTCATGGTATAATCCTGTCCCGTTTTAAGTTGGTAGCCCTTTTTTTAAACCTCATTCCCCAACAAATCCGTCACCCTCGCATTTCCTACCCCAAACACCTGAATTCCTTCCCTGATTATGGCCGAGTAATGCTCATGCAAATGCCCATGAAAAACCTTATTTACCCCCATAGCCTCTGCCAGTTGATCAATTGCAATAAAACCATGTTTATGGCTTCTGGGGGCTTCATGTGTAACTAAAATATCGGCTTGTAATTTTTTTAGTTTTGCCCATTCATCATGCCAGATTGCTGATTGATATTTTAAGGATAATTGTTCGGACTCATGCTTTGCAGAAGATGAATTTAAATAGTGTTGTTTACTGTTCCATTTAGGGGCTCTAGGTGGATACCAGACGCGCCCTAAAAATATCCCTCCTAAGCCGGCAATTCTTAATCCTGCAATTTCTTTTACTTTAAGATGTAAACCCTGCTCCGCTAATTGGGATGTGAATAAGTTTTTATAATGATTAGGTGGGTCAAAATCATGGTTGCCAGGAATCCACCAGATCCGGGTTTTGTTTTTAATCACTTTAAGATAGTCTTCTAACGGTTTTTTTAATTCATAATCACCCAATAAAACCACCGCTTCTGGATGATAAGTTAATACCGCCGCAATTAATGGTTCAAAATCGCCATGCGGATCACCGGCAAATAAAATTCTTTTCTCATCAGACATCTTTTAGCTATTCCATAAGCCAGACTGTACAAATAAATAATTATCTGCATCTAATTGGGGACGGCTGAGTTTAAAACAACAACATAGCTTATTCATCATAATGCCAATTTAATTCGCTAACAATGCGACTAAACATTCCATCTAACGTTGCTTTAAGCTCAACCTTTTCATTGGTCACAGGGTGTGGAAAGTGTAAACCGACAGCAGCTAAGAGTAACGGGTGACAATCAAACTGTTTTCTAAAAAAATCATTATGCTTACCATCCCCATGCGAAGTATCGCCTACGATAGGGTGAAAAATATGTTTCATATGTCGACGTAATTGATGTTTTCGACCGGTTTTAGGGCTTAAAGACAATAATGAATAACGACTCGTTTGATAACGCCCCACAGGATACGGCAACTCGACAGTCGCTAACCGTTGATAATACGTTATCGCCTCTTGAGCGGGTTTATCTTGATCCGCTTTAGCATCGGTCATTTTATCCAGCTGTTCCTTTAAAGGATAATTAATAGTATCCGATGCTAACGCATAACCTCTGACCACTGCTAAATACTGTTTATCCATTGCTTTAGAAATAAAAAATGCCATCATTTTTCTGGCTGTTTCTGCATCTAAAGCAAACACTAAAACTCCAGCGGTGGGTTTATCCAAGCGATGTACCGGGTAAACTATTTTAGCTATTTGATCCCTTAATAACTGTACTGCAAAACGTGTTTCATACCGATCAATGTTGCTTCTATGCACTAATAAACCTGCAGGCTTGTTAATCGCAACTAAATAATCATCCTGATAAAGTATTTCCAACATATTTGAGTTGATTTTCCGTTGATGAAATCAGTTGAATTTTATGGCTGCGAGGTAGTTTTTTAATGGCACTCTCGCGTTTACTGGCTGAACTTCTGTCATGCCCACTTTCCTGATAAACCAGTTGTTTGGGTTTTCGACCTCTAAAGTACTTTGCTCCTTGTTGTGCAGCATGTTGCTTGTAGCGTTTTTCTACATCGGTACTAATCCCTGTGTAAAGCGAATCATCCGTGCAATGAATAATATAAACAAACCAATGACTCAATGCTTTAACACGCTTTTATAAATCAACTTTTTTCTTTCCCATTTTCAAGTTAAAAACAATGGCACAGACTAAAGCAACCACGATATAAGCATAACGGGAAACAAACATCAAAAGCCCATCTCGACTATGCATTGCCGCATCTTTAATGCTGGGATTCACAAAGTAAGTCCAAAGTAAAGAGACTGTAAAGTAAACAATAAATCCTGCGATAGCCCATTGTACCGGATTTTTACCCGCACCTGGTGCTGTATGATAGAACCACACTAATACAAAAATAGCGGCTATTGAACCAATAATCATAATCTTTTACCTTGTAAAATATACTTTGACCCTAATAATACCTGTTTACGCTATTTATTTATATTGATAATACAATCTTGGGCGATTGTCGAAAAATAATAGAGCAGACAAGACACGCAGAATTTTGGTTCGTATTCACGATACAACAGCACAGGTATAGTCTATGTTATACCTGTGCTGTAACTCGTAGAATAATATATTATTTAACAAAAATGCCTCATTTATGACTATTGCTTTTCATGCCAGAAAAAAACATCTCGAACAATAAATTTTTTATTATTGGTTCACTTTATCAGTGGGCTTTAGCAAGCTGTGTCATTATCACCTTGCCCTTGGTTCTGGCTGTTATTTATACCGTAATAGAAGTCACTGATTACACAGAGCAAAGCCAGAAAACTTTATTTCAAACAGTTAATACCACCGAAAATAGCCGGATTATTCTAGACCGCTTAATTTCAATGGAACGTAGTATCAGGCAATTTCAAGTATTAAATGAACCCGATATTTTCAGTGCTTATAAAGATCACCGCACTCGATTTTTAGATATTATGATGTCGCTTAAAATTCAGGGACAAGACCCTGTGTTAATTACAAAACTTGAGAGATTACAGCGTGATGAACACCAGCTATATCAAAATATCTTATATAAACAAAGGAACCCGCCATTAACCGAGACTGACTTAAATGCATTTGACGCATTAACTACCCAAGCTCGAACACTACTTACCGAAAGTGAAAAAAGAGTGGGCTTGGAAGCCACTACCTTATCCAAAATAGCTAAACATGTACGAGAAAAATTAATTTACTCTGCCTTGGCAAGCATCCCTTTAGCGTTGTTATTGGGTTTGATATTTGTGCATTTATTATTACGTCCGATAAAAAAAGTCAGCTTGGCGATTCGTAATTTAGGAGAAGTAGGCTTTGAACAAGAGATTTCCATTAAAGGGCCTCAAGATCTGGCTGAATTGGGAATACACCTGGAATGGTTAAGACAGCGACTTACTCAGTTAGAGCATGAAAAACAACAATTCATAAAAAACATTTCCCATGAACTTAAAACCCCCATGGCGACACTAAAAGAAGGCACGGATTTACTGGCAGAAAATGTTGTGGGTGAATTAAATGCGGAACAGCAGGAAATCATTCAATTAATGGCTCTAGGAAATATCACCCTTTATGATTTAGTAGCCAATTTACTGGAATATCAAAAAACTATTTACACTAAAATCGACCTGGAGTTATCTATTTTTGAATTAAACACGCTGATAGAACGTATTATCAAAGATTATCAACTCCCCCTTAAAACAAAAAACATCACTTTAAAAAGCAATATTAAAGCGCTTTCTATTAATGCGGATTACGAAAAGCTAAAAATTATTATCAGCAATATTTTTTCAAATGCGCTTAAATTCTCGCCACAAAATGGTCATATCGCTTTAACCTTATCTGAACAGAACAAGCTCATTCAACTGACTATAGAAGATCAAGGCATAGGTATCGCTAAAGAAATACAACCACTTATTTTTGAAGATTTTTATCAGGGTAGCTCTCCCCAAGCCTGGACAATTAAAGGCTCTGGCTTAGGGCTTGCTTTGGTTAAACATTACCTTGACAGTCATCAGGGCTCAATTGAACTATTAAAGCCTAATAAGAAATATAATGGTGCTAGATTTTCTTTATACATACCCAAAAACAGAGCCATGTAACATGCGACACTTATTTAAATACCTTTTTTTAGTCCTTACATTAACAAGCCAAGGCTGTTCGACACTATCTCAATACATGTCTGACGCAACAACACGCGAGTTATCAAATGATTCTGATCAGATCAGCCAACTATTCAACCAAGGGTTGCAATATCAACAACTGACTAAACGACAAAAACAACAGCGATGTAAGTTGCTACAACAACAATATAAAACGAATGCTGATTGGCATGTCGCCTGGTTACTTGCTTATTCATTAAATGATAATGACAACTGCATATCTCAAAAAAGAACATTAGAATTATTAATCCATATTCAAAATGCAGCGGATGTCAATCCGCAAGTATTATGGCTAAACAAAAACCAAATTCAATTATTTAACAAACTGCACAAGCTACAACAACTTCAAGGTAAGGTTGATAAATTTCAGAAAAAAAACAACAAGTTACAAAATAAATTAAATAAAGCAGAAACACAACTGCAACAAGTTATTTCAAAAATACAAGCGCTAAAAACCATAGAAACAAATATTAATAAAAAACTTGATGATGAACATAGCAATGGACACTAATTTTCAAGGACAAAAGATTCTATTAGTGGATGATGACCCGAGCTTACTAAAACTACTCGCTGTTCGTTTAAGAGCAACCGGGCTTGAAATTGAAACAATGCCTAACGCAGAACAAGCGGTTGCTCTAATTCCTGGTTTTTTACCTCAATTAGTTATTACCGATTTAAGAATGGGAGAAATGGATGGATTGGCATTATTTAAGCATATACAAGAACACTATCCCAACTTACCTGTCATTATCCTTACTGCACATGGCACTATAAAAGAAGCCGTATCAGCTACCCGCCAAGGTGTATTTGGATTTTTAACCAAACCCATCGACAGCAAAGAACTGGTGCTGCTTATTAGTAAAGCCTTAACCCTGCACAAACACTTTCCATCAGAACAGGCATCGGGCAAGGATGATTTTTGGCGAAAAAATATTATCAGCCGTAGTGTTGTGATGGAAAACCTGTACAGGGAAGTTCAACAAGTCTCTCATAGTGAAGTCAGTGTCTTTATTAATGGCGAAAGTGGCACAGGAAAAGAACTTATCGCACAGGCAATACATAAAGCCAGCCCTCGACGTGACAAAGAATTTGTCGCGGTTAATTGCAGTGCAATTCCCGAACAGCTATTAGAGTCGGAGTTATTTGGGCATTGCAAGGGGGCATTTTCGGGGGCTTCATCTACCCGTAAAGGCCTTTTTGAAACCGCCGATGGCGGGAGTTTATTTCTTGATGAAATTGGTGATATGCCCCCTGCATTTCAGGTTAAATTATTGCGTGTTTTGCAAGAAGGCGAAATTCGTCCTGTGGGTGCTAACCAGACAACGCCTGTTGATGTCAGAATTATTTCTGCCAGCCATAGAGATCTGCTAAAACGAGAGGCTGAAGGTCTTTTTCGTATGGATCTTTATTATCGGCTTAATGTAGTGACCTTATCGCTACCTAAGCTCGCAGACAGAATTGAAGATATTCCGCTACTGGTTAAGCATTTTATTAATAGTAATCAATTTAAAGCAAAGCCTATCGCTAAAGGCTTATCCAGCGAAGCGATGGAATTATTAGTTTCTTACCAATGGCCGGGGAATGTTAGACAATTAAAAAATGTGATCGACCATGCCTGTACATTTGCGACTACCCCTTTAGTTCCTGTGAGCCTCATCGAAAAAGCATTACAAGAAAAACAAAGCGCTTTCCTTAGTTTCAAGGATGCAAAAAAGAATTTTGAACGTGATTATTTAATCAGGTTATTACAGCTAGCCAATGGCAGTGTTACTGAAGCCGCTCGCTTGGCCAAACGTAATAGAACAGAGTTTTATCGACTTCTTGATCGCCACTCACTAAAAGCTGCGAAATTTAAAAAGAAATCATCGCATTAATAATGACTGTCGTAATTTAACGACGGATTAATATATCGTAGAAAGAGGCGTTTAATCCTGCACAATAGTGGGGTTAAAGCCTCACGTCTAGTTACTGAGACTGTGATTACCTTAATGCTTATCACCCATAGCACTTCTCTATGTTTATACTCCGTGCAATCACACAACGGCTTTCTATCGAAAAAGACTTCATTAATAGCTACATTTACCACTCTGTATGGTGTAGATTTTTTAGCATAGCGAAAAAACCTAACCCAGCAATTCAGTGTGTGTCGCGATACCACGACAGAATAACAAAACAGCTACTTCCTCCATAAAACAACAAATATTTCAACAGGTTAAAAACCTACTTTATAATTATGGTTATTCAACATACACTGCCTTTACGTAAGCGGAGGCTTACATTTGTCGTGAAATAGCGACGATCAAAAAACCCCCACTCCTTACAACATGCTACTTAAATGAATATTCCCTTATAAATCAATAACTAAAAATTAATGGCATACCCTTTGCTATCTCAAATAAAACGCTAGACAAACAACAAAATAACTTAAAGGAACTGCAATGAAAAATATATTAATCCTGCTATCTATCGCTTTATTATCAACCGTAATTAATGCAGAAGATGCACTTACACCTGCAATTGAAGCCGGTAAAGAGGTTATAGCAAATATAGTCAAAACAGATAGCAATGCGCAGATTAAAGTAGAAACAGTCCAGAATAATGCGAATAACTCAAGCCTTTGGGAAATACTGGACACAAATAAAGATAATGCTATCAGTAAAACAGAAGCCGTTGTTTCTAAAGATGTTTCCGATAATTGGGAAACATTAGATTCGAACAAAGATAAACAGCTTGACACAGAAGAGTTTGCAAAAATCTTTTCACTAGAAAATTAATTGATAACGACCACCCGGATTCCATCAATGCAAATAACTGTCCGACCAGTATTGCAGACGATGGAGTCTAACTTCTCTTACCCATAACGTCTTTCCAAAAAAACTTTTATGAATACGCTAAAAGTATGCAAACCCTTTACTGCATCGGATTTCAGTATACCTCTTATCGACTCTATCGCAAAACCATTTTTGTCCATAAATTTAACAGGAACCCGACATGTTTGATAATTATTTTGAAATATTTTTAGCTGATGACCAAG
>CAYMPX010000023.1:0-16675 GCA_964392135.1 uncultured Methylomarinum sp. | reverse complement strand
ATAGTCAACCAGCAACAGGCAATACCCGCACCACTTAATTATCGCGGTTTTCCTAAGTCTATCTGCACCTCAATCAACCAAACCATCTGCCATGGCATCCCTAATGATAAACGCTTAAAAAAAGGGGATATCATCAATATAGATATCACCGTAATCAAGGATGACTATCATGGCGACACCAGCAAAATGTTCTGTGTAGGGCAAGTCAGCCAACACGCTAAACGTCTTATTGAGATCACCCGGGAGTCTTTATTTCTTGGCATAGAGCGGGTTAAACCGGGCACCACACTGGGTGATATTGGGCAAGCCATCCAAAAACATGCAGAATCAAATCGTTATTCTATCGTTCGTGAGTTTTGTGGGCACGGTATTGGTAAAAACTTCCACGAAGACCCTCATGTCATGCATTTTGGTAAAGCGGGTGAAGGCGACGTTTTAGCAGCCGGCATGATATTCACCATTGAACCCATGTTGAATATTGGCAAAAGACACATGAAAGTCCTTAAAGATGGCTGGACTGCAGTCACTAAAGATCGTAGCTTATCCGCTCAATGGGAACATACCATTCTGGTTACACCAACAGGCTATGAAGTGTTAACCTTACGCCAGGAAGAATTGTGATCACCCTTTCAAGGTCAAACCCTGACAAACTTTTTGAACCAGAAAGCTCCCCCCGCCTACTGAAACAAATAATTATTGACAAGTACGACGAACAAAGCCAAAAATTCGATCCTCAGGGCAATGTTGAACAACTACTGACAGAAAATGCGCGTTTTATTGACCATATACTCAGCCTATGCTGGCATCACTTTCTAAAAAAACACGCCACCCAACTAAGCCTTATTGCAACAGGAGGTTACGGCAGAAGTGAATTATTCCCAAATTCAGATATCGATATATTGATTCTTCTAAAATCTCCGGAAACCAATAGCTTTCAAGACAGCCTATCGGCTTTTTCTAATTTTCTTTGGGATATCGGGCTAAAACCAGGGCAAAGCGTTCGCACTATTCCCGAGTGTATCCAAACAGCAAAAGAAGACCAGACAATTATGACCAGCCTGCTGGAAACCAGGTTAATCTGTGGAAACCCTATTTTATTTACCGATCTAAAACAACAAATACGCCCAAAAGAAATATGGTCAACAGAGCAGTTTTTTGCTGCCAAAATGCAGGAACAACAGCAACGTTATAAAAAATACCACGACACCGCTTACAATCTTGAACCGAATATCAAAGAAGGTCCTGGTGGTTTACGTGACTTACAAAATATAACATGGGTATTTAAGCATCATTACAACATTTCCTCCCTTAAACAACTCATTAAACACGGCTTTTTTTCTGAATCCGAATACCATGAACTGGTAGCCTGCCGTAACACGCTATGGCGTATTCGCTTCGCACTACACACGCTTACCAAACATTGCGAAGACCGACTGGTGTTTGATTACCAGCGAGAACTGGCCAGCCAATTTAATTTCCTGGATAAAGACAACAACCCCGATGTTGAACAATTTATGCAACATTACTTTAAAACAGTAATGAAACTTGAACGCAGAAATGAAATGTTATTACAACTATTCAGTGAAAAACTGATTGACTCTGCAGTCAGCAAAGAACTCCACCCTGCTAATGAACACTTTATATCCATCAACGGCTATCTGGAAATAAGAACCAACGACACATTTAGCAAACATCCGCTGGCATTACTGGAAATATTCCCTCTGCTACAGCAACATAAATCGTTGAAAGGCGTAAGAGCATCGACCATAAGGTCAATTCGTAGCCACCTGCACTTAATTGACGATAATTTTCGCAACAACCCCAAAGCCAACCAACTATTTCTATCCATATTCAAATCATCTCGTGGCATTACTCGACAATTACGACAGATGAATCGATACGGTATTCTGGCTGCCTACCTACCCTGCTTTGCCAATATTGTTGCCCGTATGCAATATGATTTATTTCACATCTACACGGTAGATGCCCACACACTTTTTGTATTGCGTAATCTGCGTCGATTTTCATTAGAAAAACATAATGATGAACTGCCTTTTTGCAACAGTGTTTTTTTACGCATTACTAAACCAGAGGTCTTATACATAGCCGCTTTATTCCATGATATAGCCAAAGGCATGGGAGGTGACCATTCCGTTTCAGGCGAAGAAATTGCCCGGCAATTTTGCATTCAACACCAAATGTCCAAACATGATAGCAAGCTTATTACCTGGCTAGTAAGAAACCACCTTATTATGTCCATGACGGCCCAAAGAAAAGATATTAGCGACCCTAATGTTATCCACAAATTCGCCTTACAAGTCGATAATATTGAATACCTTAACTACCTCTATCTTTTAACGGTCGCTGATATTAGAGCCACCAACCCCAGCCTATGGAACTCGTGGAAAGACTCCTTGCTACTTGAGTTATACACAGACACTCACAGTGCATTACACCGTGGTCTACAAAACCCTATCGCAAGGTCAGAACGTTTATATGAGAATAAACACGAAGCCAAAGAAGAACTCATAGGTCTGGGGATTTCTGAAGCAACCATCCAGAAAACATGGAATAAAATCAGTGACGACTATTTTTTACGCTACTCAGCTGATGAAATAGCCTGGCATACCATTGCCATTGCCTCAACTAAAACCAGTGAACTACCTTTAGTTATATTACGCCCACAAAACCAACGGGGCAGCGTCGAAATTTTTGTTTACGCAAAGAATGAGAATAATATATTTTCACTCAGCGCAAACACATTGGATTACTTAGGACTTACCATTCTTGACGCTCGTATCATCACCACCAGCCTGGTAACAACACTCGCCACCGAACGAACAGAACAATTTGTACTTAATAGTTTTCAAGTCCTTGAGCAATCGGGAGAACCTATCAATGATTTACACCGAGAACTACACATTTGTAAAATCTTGCAAAAAAACTTAAAAAACCTTGAAATCAGGGAACCTCTCAATCTCCACAAACAATCGAGACAAGCCAAACATTTTCCCATCAACAGCCGAGTCATTTTCCACAAAGACCCGTTACGCAGATACACCATTATCGAACTTATCACCACTGATTTCTCAGGGCTTTTAGCCGCAATAGGTCAAGCCTTTATTGATTTAGACATCCAGCTGCACGATGCAAAAATCACCACCATTGGAAGCCGTGCAGAAGATATGTTTTATATTACTGACTTTCAATCACAACCTGTCACCGACAATGAAAAACTGGAAAAAATAAAAACCAAGCTGCTTTCAATTGTAGATGGCTAAAATTATATGCCCTGAGATGCAGACTCAATATATTTAATCAACAAATCATAGGCTGTCGCATCAAGATTCGTATATCGCATACCAATTCTACACTGCTTATGCGATATACGCCTTGAAAAGACCACATGACAATGCACCTCTATTTTCTCAGTTTGTCCCTCATCAAAAGGCAGTTTCAGCAAAACAAAAAGCGCAACAGGCTTGCCATCACTAACAAAACTACCTCCCGGTGTTATTAAGTTTCTCTCAAAGGTATTGCACTGAATACATACACCGCCAATGGATACATTCACCACAACCCCTTCAAAGTTAAGACCCTTTGTATTTTCAACAACGACAGAGAACGGCTTATTTACACGAGGATACACTCTTTTTTCCATAACAATTTTTCACGACTAAAGCTTATTAAAACATTAGTCCAATTTATTAATAACTCAAGAAATCATAAGAAACTGCCTGGTAATTAAAAAAACGAGAGGGTCAAATATTTTTTACATTTAAAATCAATATTATATGAAATTCTTATTTTTCAGCAATTATGGTATTCTATCTTATTTGGCAAATATATTTTTGCAAGCCACTGTTTTTATGTTGCTTATGTCAACTACCCCTGAGCTAAAGACTGATGGCTTTTCTTGCCATAAAATTTATAAATTTGATTTTTCAAAAAATAATTTATCAGGCAGCGTCTAAAAAAACAAACAGCATTAACGCAAAGATTCACCCTTAGCTAATTTAGGTAAATTCCCATCCAAACCTATCGCCATACGCATAACCTTATTTTTCGCAGGCAGTATGCGCTCAGCCAACCCTAAACCTAAATTCCTGAAAAAACGTAACGGCAGCACATCATTACTAAACACCCTATAAAACACATCCATCACTGTCATCATCCTTAAATTTTCATTCCGACGCATTTTTTCATAGCGTTTTAACACGGATACATCTGCAATATTTTCCCCTTGCCCTTTCGCCTCAACCAATACTTCGGCTAATGCCGCCGCATCCAGCAAACCAATATTCACGCCCTGCCCTGCCAAGGGATTAATCATATGCGCTGCATCACCTACCAAGGCGACCCCCGATTTAACATACTGCTGGGCATGTTGACGCTTTAAAGGAAAACTGGCCACACCGAGAACCTGCTTAACCTTTCCTAAACAATCTGGAAAAGTTGCTGTTAATTCAGCAATTAAAGTCTCTTTAGACAAGGTTTTCAAACGTCTCACTTCATCTGGCGTGTTATACCAGACAATAGAACCATAATTCCCCGTTAACGGTAAAAATGCCTGTGGCCCCGTAGGTACAAATCGCTGCCAGGTAATATCTTGCTGCCCAACATCAGTTTCTATATAAATCACCATTGCATGCTGCTTATAATCCCAGCTAGTTACGCCCAGACCCACCGCCTGTCTCACTCGAGAATTACCACCATCAGCAGCCACTAAAACTTTAGCCTGCAATTGACTACCATCAGCCAGTTCTAAACATGTCGGTGCTGAATCTTTATAAGCGATCTGTTTAATAACAGCAGGTGCAATCAGTTCTACATTATCAAATGCGGTCAATCGTTCCAGTAACGCCAGTTGCGTCACTCTATTTTCAACAATATAACCCAGTTCAGGTAGATTAATATCATCACTATTAAACTCTGTACCCCCGGTCGTTTCCCAAACACGCATTCGTTTAAAAGGACAAGAGCGGCGACTCAATACACCTTCCCAAGCCCCCACACTCTCTAAAATTTGCCTGGAGGCAAGACTTAATGCTGACACTCGCAAATCATGCGGTTGATCCACTGAAAACAACTCAGGAATGACCTGCTCAACCACAGCCACCTTTAACCCACTTCCCCCCAAACAGCAAGCAACTGCTGCTCCGACCATTCCACCACCAACAATAACAACATCAAATTCTTTCATATTTTTAAAATAAATAGTTATAGCATTACCAAGAAACGCTTAGGCGCAAGGGGTTCAATAATCTCAAATAACTAAATCCTGCCCGTCTCGTTAAAAATCGTAGTTTTGTAATTTATCACCCTGTACAAACGGAGAATTCGCAGGCTTTTCACATAAAACCCTAGCCAAACTAGCTCTTTCAAATGACAGAAAATACGCTTAGTGGTATAATTGGAAAGTTTCACTGATTGAAATTATCAGTTACATACGATTATTTGTAGTCACACTGACTGGATTCAGTTTTTAAACGTCTGACTCTAACATGCAACAAATAAAAAGACCACAGCGACTGCAAGACATTACTTAACAATAAGGATCGGGATAGCGATGATTAAAAATTCCCTAAAAAATCACACAGCTCAAATGCTTTACGATGTAAATTTATCACAAGACAGTTGTGGTGTTGGCTTTATCACTCATAAAGCAAGCAAACAATCACACGATTTGCTGATCAAATCTCATGAGGCGCTATGCACGATCCCCCATCGCGGAGGCATGAGTGCGGAAGGTATTGGTGATGGCGCTGGCGTAAATATCGACTTATCAGTTAATTTTTTCCGCAAAGTAACCGGCATCAACGACCTGGAGCCGGGACAATTTGGTGTTGCCAACTTCTTTTACCCGGAAGACCATGTTAAATATGATGCGGTTGCAACGGAGCTAGTTGAAAATCATTTAAAAGAATTTGACTTACCTGTTATCACCTGGCGAAATATCCCGGTTGATAATAGCGCGCTTAACCCCGCGTCTGTTAAAGCACAACTCCCTATCAGGCAAGTCGTCTTTGGCAGACCCGCGTCCTTAAAAGAGGCTTCAAGGGACGCATTTGAAAAACATATTCAGGTTGCATTATTAACCATTGAAGCGGAAGGCTTTACCCGGCATGAGCTGGATGGTTTTTACCCTTTATCCATGAGTTCTCGCACTCAGGTTTATAAAGGTCGCTTAAACTCGTTTGAAGTTATCCCTTATTTTACTGATTTGTACGATACAGATCATGAAATTAGCACCTTATTTTTTCACACGCGTTTTTCAACTAACACCGCACCCGCGACCATGATGGCTCAGCCATTCCGTTACATGGCGCATAATGGCGAGCTAAATACCGATAAGAAAAACAGACTCAGTGAAAATGCAATTGCCAGACAAAACAACAAAGAAATTGTTTTCCCTATTGGGCAATCAGATTCAGGGCGTTTAGATCAAACCTTAACCCGTCGTATTAACGAAGATAATTTAGATATAGTCACTGCCATTTTAGCGATGATGCCACCTGCATGGGAAAACGACACCTCACTATCCGATGATGTTCGTGCCATGCTGGAATACTTCAGCTTATATGAAGAAAAAAACGACGGTCCTGCTGCCATCATCTTTAATGACGGTATTCGTGTCGGTGCGCGTCTTGACCGTTTAGGATTAAGACCTTTGCGCTCAGTTGAAACAACAGAATACCTTGCGGTGATGTCCGAAGCAGGACAAATTAATTTCCCTGCCACAGATATTTTAAAACGCGGCAGAATTGAAGCGGGCGGCATGCTGTACTTTGATCACAGTACTGGTGAATCTTATGATGGTCATCAAGTCATGGAGCGCCTGGCCAAAGAAAAAGACTACCCGACCTTACTCGCTCAAAGTGCCATTCATATCACTGATTTAGATAAAGTTGATTTATCTGAATTAGATAATGAACACAGCTTTAATGTAGATCAACGTCACACAGCCTATTCGCTCAACCAGGAAAGTTTTAAATTCTTGCTTGACCCCATGCTAAGCAACGGGCTAGAGAAAGTAAGTGCCATGGGTTACGGCATTACGCCTAACGCTTTATCAAAAGCGGAAGGCGGTATGTCACGTTATTTCAGCCAACGTTTTGCCCAAGTGACCAATCCGCCATTGGATTCCTTGCGCGAAAGCGACGGCATGACGTTACGTGTTGCATTAGGGGCAAAACCCACTTTTTCAAAACATGACAGCAAACAACTGGTAATTGAATCCCCAGTTCTACAACGTACGCAACTCGAACAAATTCGCCGACAAACCGCAGTAAGCCATATCACTCTGGATATGCTTTACACACCGATTTATGATGATGCAGAAAAAAACGCACAGGTTCTGGAACAGGCTTTTCTAAATGTGTGTCAACAGGTTGAAAAAGCAGCAAGAGCCAATACCGGTATTATTATTCTAAGCGATGTTAATATCAGCCAACAGCAAGCTGCCATACCCGCTTTATTAATGATAGCTGCGGCTAACCAACACCTGGTTGATCAGGGATTACGCTTTAACTCATCCATAGTGATGGAAACAGGTCAAGTTGCCAGCCCTCATGATGTAGCGACATTACTTGGCTTTGGTACTTCAGCGATTTGCCCAATCAGTGTACACAATCGTGTTATCAGCCAGGAATCAACAGCAGAAGCACAACAAAAAGTGCTGGATAATTTTCAGAAAGGAATTGCTAAATCCCTAATGAAAACCATGGGTAAATTTGGCTTGTGTACCGCAGAAAGTTATATCGGTGGCGAATTTTTTGAATCTAACTACCTGGATACCGATGAGCCTAAATTAAAACATTACTTCCCTAACATTCATTCATCTGTAGGCGGCGTTCGTTATATAGATATTGCAAACAGTGCCAGCGAATGGCATTACAAAGCATTGTCGATTAATGAAGAAAAAGACATTCCTTTCCTGGGCTTATTTAAAGAACGCCTGGAAGGTGCGGGGCATACCTTTGGTAATAAAGCCGTTCGTGAATATATCAACATGACTGATGAAGAGGTGTTATATATCCCTGAAAACACCAAATCAGGCAGTGCCAGTGATATTGCTTATCTTGATTTTGGCTATGAAAAACGGTCGCCTGAACAAATAAATAGTTTTGGCATTACCCCTGCTTATCGCAGTTTTACCAAAGGACTGTATCAAGAACGTGACAGCCGTCCTGCTGCACTGCGTGATATTATGGCCCTCCCTGTTGATGTGCGTAACGCCCAAAGTAGTGAACAATTTGATTTTCTTTTAGGCAATCAAAATCTGCAAGGTAACAACAATTACCTTATTTTAGGTTTAGCTGTTAAAACAACCAATGCGGTTGATTTTGTCATTACCCTGACAGAAAACACATCGGCACAACGTATTCATGCACTTGCTGAACATTTAAACGTGCGCTTTGCTAAAGAAGATTTTAGCCTGGAGGCAACTGATGATGCTATCTCTATCAACATCAATGATACAGCGAGCCTGTTTAATAACTATCTCAATAGTATACAGACTGCACGCAAGCCAATTAACCTGGATAATGTTCAAGCGGCCAATGAAATTACCGCGACTTTAGCATCAGGCGCAATGAGTCACGGTGCTTTATTATCTGAAGCGCATGAAGCCGTGGCACAAGGCACCAACATTGCCGGTGCCATGAGTAACTCAGGTGAAGGCGGTGAACATTCCAGCCGTTTCAATACCATTAAATCAAGCAAAATCAAACAATTTGCTTCAGGTCGTTTTGGTGTTTGGGCCGGTTATCTCGCGGATAAAAATATTGAAGAAATTGAAATTAAAATTGCTCAAGGCGCAAAACCCGGCGAAGGAGGCCAGCTACCTGCAGCAAAAGTATCGGTTGAAATTGCCTCATTACGGGGTGGCACACCCAAAGTCGAATTGGTCAGTCCTCCGCCTCATCATGATACCTACTCAATTGAAGATTTAGGTCAGTTAATTCACGATGCAAAAGCGGCGCGCGTTAAAGTCGTAGTCAAATTAGTCTCATCTGAAGGCATTGGCACCATTGCCGTGGGTGTTGCCAAAGCAGGGGCAGATGTGATTAATGTCGCCGGTAATACAGGCGGTACAGGCGCTGCGGCAGTCACCAGCTTAAAAAACACCGGTCGTTCACCCGAAATTGGTATTGCCGAAGTGCATCAAGCATTAGCGGCTAATGGTTTACGCGACAAAGTGATATTGCGTTGTAGTGCGGCTCATCAAAGCGGTCTTGATGTTGTTAAATCTGCGATTTTAGGGGGCGATTCATTTGAATTTGGTACCACTGCATTAATGATGTTACGTTGCGTGATGGCTAAAAAT
Source organism: uncultured Methylomarinum sp. (assembly GCA_964392135.1). Taxonomy (GTDB): domain Bacteria; phylum Pseudomonadota; class Gammaproteobacteria; order Methylococcales; family Methylomonadaceae; genus QPIN01. Next base: position 7,347 of record CAYMPX010000023.1, on the reverse strand, counting down.
TGCAACATCAAATGTCCTGCAGGTTTAACGACAGCACATGAAGAGTTTAAAGGCGACCCTCGTGTGCTAGCACAATACTTCATGAACCTGGCGCACGAAGTCAGAGAAATTCTAGCAAGTCTGGGTTATAGCAGTCTTGCAGAGATTCGCGGGCAAGCTGATTTATTACACTTAATCGACCATCCGATGATGGTTGGTCAATTGGATTTCAGCCGCCTACTGGCTCAGGTAAAAGAAGTTAAAATAACAAATCCTGTCTATTTAGAAGCTGACTTCCGTATTGATGACCAAATCATTGAGCAGGTCAAATCTAATATTATTCAAGGAAACCCCTCTATTATTGAAGGCGATGAACTTAAATTAAACAACCGTCACAAAACAGTCGGCGGTCAGGTTGCGATTGATATTGAACGCTTATTAGCTTATGAAATCAGCGAGCAACAAGCGACAGATTCAGCCATTATTTACACCAACCAACATAGTCGTCGTTATTTAGCAGCCGACAGTGTCACCATTCGCACATCGGGTTCAGCCGGACAAAGCTATGCGGCTTTCAATAATGATGGTATGCGTATGGAACACACCGGAACCTGTAATGACGGTGTAGGCAAAACAGCCTGTGGCGGCACCATCATTGTTAAGTCACCGGGGGGCGGATCAAATACCTCAGGAGAAAATGTTTTAATCGGTAACTTTGCCTTATTTGGTGCAACAGGGGGTAAAACATTTATTAATGGCGAAGCCGGTGACCGTTTTGGGGTACGTAACTCAGGTGCGATGGCAGTTGTTGAAGGTGTTGGGGATTTTGCCTGCGAATATATGATCAACGGTGCGATACTTAACTTAGGTGGTTTTGGTAAAGGCTACTGTACCGGTATGTCAGGCGGTAATGCTTACCAATATGATCCTGAAAATCGCCTGGATGGTTTATACGACACCACATCAGTTGAAATTCGTAGCCTAAGTGAAGAGTCTGATGTCTCTAACAGCCATGAGCAATTTATTTTGTACATGCTGGAACAGCATATTGAATACACAGGTTCTGAAAAAGCCAAAGCGCTAGTCAGCAACTGGGCTAACGAACGTAAGCACTTCAAATTTGCCGTACCATTGTGGCTGTATAAAACACAAACCGCTGAATATTTGAGCAAAGCGCTAGACCGTAAAGCAATGATTGAAGAATTATCCGTTGCTTATGCGCAAGAGCAAATTAGCCTGGTTAAAACAGCGTATCAAAACCAGAACAACGTGTTTGATGGCGCTATCCCTGAGCATGGCGAAACCGATACTAATTTAACCTTTAAATTGATTAATAGTTTTGCAGTGATTGAACAAGCCTCGCAAATTGCTAAAAATCAATTAACTAAATCAGTGCCAGCAACTTCTATTATTACAGATGCACAAATTAGTCAGCAAACTGAAAAATTAATCCTGCAGCGTCCACGTAAAGTCCAGGATGCTTTGGTTAAAATCAACCGAGAAGCCTATAGCAACTATAATGACGAACAATTAGCTGCTTTACTGGCGGATAAACGCTTAAACGACTATAAAACAGCGCTTACCCTGCGTGATGTACAAAGCATTTACTCCATCGGCTCAACTGCCTGGATTATTGAGCAACATAAAGTCAACCAATTAGCATTGACTGATATTGCAAGTATTGAACAGTATATTGCCGGATTAACCAGCCTGAATATTGTGCAATCTATGTTAAACGAAGAGCAAGTCGCTTAAACAAGGAAGTGAGACTTTCACCTCGCTCGTGCGGGATGAAAGTCCCGCTTCCTGTCATTAGAGTCCTGAAAATATATTTTACACCCCCGGTTTTTAAATCAAGGGGTTGTAATATTTAAGGAACGTGCAGCAAATAACGCTGCCAACTTGCCGGTCTTTTTATTTATCTTCCACGTTGTATCAACTGTTGCATAGACAGCTATGCGCCCGTTGCCACGCCTTGAAGACAAACAAAAATCCTGCGCCAGTTGTCAAACTTATTCCGAGTGCGTTCCGAAGTGTAGTTTGGATTAGTCATAACGCAACCCAATAAAAACAGTTATAAAAAAACATGAAAACACCAAATATTCCACAAAACGCTCCTTATAGTGATACTCAACGCGCATGGCTCGGTGGCTTTTTTGCGGGTATGCACAGCCATATACTACAAAGTGCAGGTTCTGCAAACCAGGCTGATGCACGTCTTATCAGTATTCTCTACGGCACCCAAACAGGCAATTCAGAATCTGTTGCCAATGATGCTGCAACCCTTGCTAAAGCGCATGGATTACAGCCTGCGGTCAAAAGCATGGATGAAATAGAAATTGATGCACTAGCAAAAATGGAATATTTACTCATCATCACCAGCACATACGGTGAAGGTGAAATGCCGGATAATGCCCAGCTGCTTTGGGATAGTATTTCAGCAGACAGCGCAGCACGTATGGAAAACACCCGGTATTCAGTGCTTGCTTTAGGTGATACCAGCTACGACTTATTCTGTAAAGCCGGCATAGAATGGGATACGCGTTTAGCTGAACTCGGCGCTAAACGTCTATATGATCGTATTGATTGTGATGTGGATTTTGAGGATGCTGCTGAAAGCTGGATTGCCAGTGTCATTCCAATGATGGCAGATGGAGCCGTTGCAACAGTTGTTGTCGATGCCGATACAACGAAAGACAAACCCAAGTACAACCGTAAAAATCCATTCCCGACAAAAGTAACCTGCAATCGTTTACTCACATCGGAAAAATCATCAAAAGAAACCCGTCATTATGAATTTTCACTGGCAGGTTCAGGCTTAACTTACGAAGCAGGTGACGCATTAAGTATTGTGCCACAAAACTGCCCTGAATTAGTCGCAGACATTGTTAAAGCCATTGGTTGCACCGGTCAGGAAGACGAGCCTGTTCACGGCGAAAATATGCGGTTTTCAGAAGCATTACGCACACATTTTGAAATTAAACTACCGAGCAAAGAATTACTGCAAGAAATTGCAAACCGCTCCAGCGATCCAGAATTGAACAGTTTACTGCAAGCAGGTGATAAAGATAAACTATCTCATTATTTATGGGGACGTGATACTTTAGATTTATTACTGCAGTTCCCTGAGATTGAATTTTCTGCTGCAGAATTTATAGCGCTATTAAAACCCTTACAACACCGTGCCTATTCCATTTCATCCAGCGGTAAAATGCACCCAGATAGCGTACATTTGACTATCGCCAGCGTACGTTACAACAGCTACGACCGTGAGCATAAAGGAGTTTGCTCAACCTTTTTAGCTGACCTGGTTGATGAAAACACAGAGGTTAAAATCTTCTTCTCACCCAATAAAAGCTTTAGAGTACCTGAAGATGATAGCTTACCGATGATCATGGTGGGCCCAGGGACTGGTATTGCACCGTTCAGAGCCTTCTTACAAGAACGTGAATTTAGAAAAGCCAGTGGTAAAAACTGGTTATTATTTGGTGATCGTAACGCTGCCACAGATTACATCTATCAAGATGAAATTGAAGCCATGCAAGCCTCTGGCTTAATAACGCATTTAGATTTAGCCTTCTCACGAGATCAGCAAGAAAAAATCTATGTACAAGACCGTATGCGTGAAAATGGCGCAGAAATGTTTGCCTGGCTAGAACAAGGCGGCTCATTCTTTGTTTGTGGTGATGCAACGTATATGGCAAAAGACGTTGATAAAGCCTTACATGACATTATTGAAGAGCATGGTCATAAAACAGCAGAACAAGCCGCTGACTATATTAATCACCTGAAAAAAGAGAAGCGTTATGTAAGGGACGTTTACTAGACCACGACCCGTTCTCAGTGTGGGGCGGACTTCAATTCACCCCCGCACTGTGGCATGCTGACGCTGAAAATACTTGTCTGACTACATTTCAACCAATCGTGAACGAGTACGCTTAATTTATGGAAGTTCCCCTGATACAAGGTATTACCTTTTAACTTTTTCGAGCATTTTTCTTTTTAAATTGAATCACATTGTCCATCATTATGCCTATATTAAAACCGGGACAACCCGCTCCTGACTTTTCATTACTCGATAATAATAACAACAAACAATCCTTGCGTGATTACTACGATCAATGGTTAATATTATTTTTTTACCCGAAAGATAATACCCCTGGCTGTACCACAGAAGCGTGTCAATTTAGAGATGACTATGCAGAGATTACGGCGATGAATGTAAAAATTCTAGGAATAAATACAGATAGCACAGAAAGTCATACCCGCTTCATTAACAAGCAACAACTCCCCTTCCCTCTACTATCAGATGAAACGGGTTTTGTAAGCAAGCAATATGAAACCCTGTTCAAACTAGGTCCTATCAAATTCTGTAAAAGACATAGCTTTATTGTTGATCCCCAAGGAAAAATAGCCAGGATTTACAGAAAAGTCACACCCGCTCAGCATAGCCAACAAATTATTGTGGACTTAAAAGAATTACAGTCTCAATAGACTGTAGACCGGGTTAGATTTTTTTAGCGTAGCAAAAAAAAACTAACCCGGTCTACATTAATTAATTCAGCTATTTCTTAACAATACTACCCCATGCAGCTAACCATGCCTGAGACTGGTAACTACCTGCCGTTTTGGGTAAATCACCTGAAAGCACCAGGCTTAATGTGTGTTTAATGACACCGAAAAAATAACTATAAGCCTGCAATGGATCGACTGACCTGATTTCACCCTCTTTAATCCCGTTTTGTATGACTCGCCTTATTTTATTAAAAGGTGCCGTCTCCAATAAAGGCTTTTCCTCAGGTAAAATCTCTTTAATATTAACCACCAAAAGAAACTGAATCACTTCCGGTGCATCATCAGTCAATTTAAACAACAAATCAACCATTTCTCTTAATTGTTCAGATGCCTTTCTATTTCTCCTGCGAATATCATCAATAGAAATACTTAAGCTGTCTAAAATATTACCGTACAAAACCTCGGCAATATTTTGTTTATTTTTAAAATGCTGATAAATACCATGGGTTGTTTTGATACCAACAGCATCTTTAATATCGGTTAATGAGGTATTGAAATAGCCTTTTTCTGAAAATAATTTTAATGAGGCTAATAATATTTCATCCTGTGTGACAGTTTTCTTTGTTGCCATTATATTTTCATTATCCATTGTCACTATCTTACAACGTTTGTTGTTATTGTTATTGTTATTCTTTTAGGGCAACAAAGGCGGCTGATAAATAGTTGACCATTGACCATAAAGTCAAAATAGCCGCTAGATACAGTAACCAATACCCTATTAAACTAATAGGTAACCCTAATAAATCATCCCTGTAAAGCAATAAAGTAATTGCTGTCATTTGAGCTGTGGTTTTCCATTTCCCTAATGATGACACTTTAACTGTGGCTCTTTGCCCAATCTCAGCCATCCACTCTCTTAAAGACGCGATGGTAATTTCCCGCCCAATAATAACGGCAGAAGCAATCGCTAAAGCCGTGCTATCTTGTACTTGTACGATCAATACCAAAACAATGGCGACCATTAATTTATCTGCAACAGGATCAAGAAATGCACCAAATGCCGTCTCTAACTGCATTTTCCTTGCTAAATAACCGTCTAACCAATCGGTAAATGCAGCAAACATAAATATCAACGTACATGCGATATTAGAATATTCCCATGGCAAATAAAACACAACTGCCAATAAAGGAATTAAGGCAATACGTAATAATGTCAGGTTTGTCGGTAAATTAAATTCAATGGCCATCTTGGTGATGCAAATTATCGTAAATTCGTTGTGCTAACTGTTTACTGATGCCATCAATACCTGCAAGCGCATCAACACTTGCATTAGACACACCCTGCAAACCTCCAAACTGCTTTAACAAAAGCTGTCTTCTTTTGGATCCTAACCCCGTAATACTTTCCAGGACGGATTCTCTTTTTGCTTTTGCTCTACGCTGCCGATGGCCTGTTATGGCAAATCGATGCGCTTCATCGCGTATATGCTGAATTAATAATAAAGCACTGGCACCCGATGTTATATCCATAGGTTGTTCCTGATCAACCAAAATCAGCTTTTCCATACCGGCCTTTCGATCAGCTCCTTTAGAAACACCGACTATCATAACATTATTTACCTTACATTCCGTTAATGCCTTTTGCGCTTCCATCACTTGACCTTTCCCGCCATCAATTAAAAGAATATCAGGCGCTTGATGCTCTCCTTTTTTTAAGCGTTTAAAACGTCTATATACCGCTTGATACATCGCCGCATAATCATCTCCTGGTGTAATTCCTGCAATATTAAAACGCCGATAAGCCGATTTGACAGGGCCTTCTCTATCAAACACCACGCAGGATGCGACTGTTTGCTCACCTTGGGTATGACTAATATCAAAACACTCCAGCCTTTCAGGCAACGCTTTACAGCCCAGCTCTTGTTGTAAACTGAGATAACGGGCATAGATCCCTTGCTTATCCGCTAATTTACCTAGCAATGAATTTTCGGCATTCATTCGTGCCATCTGCAGCCACTTTAATCGTTCACCTCTGACATTAACTGAAATAGTCACTGAGTGGTTCACTTGCCTGGCTAATACTTCAGCTAACAAAGTACTTTCTGCCAGCTGATGACTCACAATCAACTCATAAGGCGCTTGCCTTGCTAAATAATATTGCGGAATAAATGCTTGTAGTACACTTCCAGGGTTATATTCACCGGTTATTTTAGGGAAAAAAAGTTTGTTACCTAAATTTTGCCCGTTACGAATAAAAAACACTTGCACACAAGCAACGCCTGCTTTGGTTTCACAGGCTATAATATCCAAATCACCTTTTTCACCATTGATAAAATGCTTCTCCAATACCGCTCTTAACCGAGTAATCTGATCGCGAAATACCACAGCCTGCTCAAATTCAAGATTGTTAGAGGCGACTTCCATTTTACCAATCAATTGATCGATTAATAAATTCCCTTTACCTTCCAGAAACAAAATCGTATTATTTACATCTTCCATATAACTTGCTTTATCAATCAAACCCACACAAGGTGCAGTACAGCGTTCTATTTGATACTGTAGACAAGGACGACTTCTATTATTGTAATAAGCGTCATCGCACTGCCTGACCGGGAAAATCTTTTGTAATAGCTTTAATGTTTCTTTAACCGCACCCACACTCGGATAAGGTCCAAAATAGCGTCCAGATTTCTTTTTTGCACCACGGTGCAAGGTAATTTGAGGATAATCCTGATAACAGGAGATAAACAGATAAGGGTAAGATTTATCATCCCTAAGACAGATATTGTAGCGAGGTTTATAGCGTTTTATTTGCTGACTTTCCAGTAATAATGCCTCACCTTCTGTATGTGT
>CAYMPX010000022.1:0-17566 GCA_964392135.1 uncultured Methylomarinum sp. | reverse complement strand
CCCATTTCAGTGCCGGATATTCGGCAAATTCTCGCACACTATATTCTGCTCCAGAATATCTGCATAGTCGCCATGCATGATTTTTTCGCCTAATCTGTTGACAGTAGCCCCTCTTTTTAGAGGATAGTTTTCGATATTAATACGCTGTATCGCTATCTTTTCCTGGGCGCGAGTGCAAAATTCATCGGCCAATTCGATTGCTTCCGGGTTTGCATCTTTGCTTGCACGTAGGCAAGTGACCATCATCACTGACAATAACATAGCAATCTCTGTGCAGTAACCCAGTAATACCTGATGTTGTTCGAAACTGTTTTCAGGTTTCGGTATGTGTTGCACTGGGCGTTTTAGAAAATAGTTCATACCGATTTGGCAGTAATAATTCAGGAATTCAGCCGTGATCTTACTGATGATTATGCGTTTAAGGCATCGCTGAGTTTTGCCTATATAGTTCATATGTTGAGATAATGCCTGGGAGGCGGCGGGTGGTATTTTGCTAGATAGAAAATAACTTTTAGCATAACTGGCACCGACTTTAATTAAATGAGTCAAGCGTTGTACCAGGGGTGTTTTTTGGTCGGCTATTTTTTTATAGTCTTTTAACAAATCGTTGAGCAGGCAGCGCATAATATAAAGTTTCAGCACGTTTGACCCGCCTTCGCCGATTTTCATCATCCTCGCACTGCGAAATAAACGTTCCACGGCAATCGCTGTATCCCCACGGCTTGCTTGAGATGTGTAGCTTTCATAACCTCGACCTCCGCGCAATTGCAGCGTTTCATCGGCAGTATCGACCAGGGCATGTGAGCTGAACAACTTCAACATGGCAGCTTCCAGACGAATATCGGCAGTAGCTTGATCTGCAAGGGCTGAAACGAATTGCAAAAAGGCTTCGCAGGCATAAATAGAGGCATTCATAGCAACCAGTTGCTCGGTATTGAGTTCATGCTCACCAATCGGTTTGCCGCCTTGAACTCGCTCAACTCCCCACCAGCGCGAGACACGCGCTAAATGTTTCATTATACCCAATGAAATTGCCGAAATATTAATACGCCCGGAACCCAGATTCATAAAGGCAATCTTCAAGCCATCGCCTACCTCGCCAACGATATTTTCTTTGGGTATTCTGACCTTATCCAGCTTAATTGCGGCATTAGGTAAGCCATGCCAACCACAGAATGATAACGGTTTTACCGTAATGCCCGGATATTCACGTTCGACAATAAAAGCCGTAATCCGTTTGCGCGGATCAAGTTTAGTGATGTCTTCTCCAGGATAAGCCACCACTGCCAACATAATATAAAGGTCGGCAATGGTTCCCAGGGTGGTGAATAATTTACCTCCGATACTCCAGTCACCACTGAGTTCAAAATAACTGCCATCCGCTGAAGCACTGGCGATAGTTTGCAATCGACTGGGATCTGAACCGGTTTCAGGCGTAGTTAAACAAAAGGCACCGATAGCACTGCTGGCTAATTGCTTAAGGTATTTATTGCGTAATGCTTCGCCATGTTGCTGCTGTTCCGGCTTTCGTTCCAGTTTTTGTGATGACAATAAGCCTTGTGCTACACCTAGCTGTTGAACCGAAACCACCAATGCCAGAACTTCACTTCGGCTGCCCAGCTTTTCTAATAGCTGACTATATCGGCATTGCGATAGACCCAAACCGCCATATTGTTGTGGAATCCTTGCCCGCAAACAGTCTGATTTTCGCAAACCTTGCATATAAGCATCTGGGATTTGTGCATCGTTTTCGATGCGTTCAGGGTCTACGTCCGATTCCAGCCAGTCATGGAGTTTATTTAGCAACGGATCTGTTTTGTCCGTGTTGTTTTTCCAGTCGTCCAGGCAATGGATTATGGCGGAATAATCAATCTGCCCGGTTAATAATTTCGAGAAAGGAGAGGGTTGCTGCTGCCCGTGTGCAGACTCAAAGGTATTTTTAAACCGCTCATAATCGGATACATTCAAGGGACGCTCCTTTTTAATTCGGGTAATATTGTTCTCAGACTCTCTGTTGCTATAGGAGTTCCAACATCAAAGCACCCCCGGATTGAGCAAATCTCGAAAAATAATGTCCAATAACCGAAGGTGATTCTATGAAAACATTTACAGCATTTCGTATCCATTCAACAGCAGGTCAAATTCATGCGGGTTTTGAACGTCTAGCGTTAGCCGATCTTACCCCTGGCAATGTGGTGATTAAATCAGTCTATTCCAATATCAATTATAAAGATGCCTTAGCGGCAACGGGTAAGGGAAGCATATTAAAAAAGTTCCCTTTGGTAGGAGGAATTGATGTTGCGGGTGTTGTTGAGGATTCTAACGATGACAGATTTAAACGCGGTGATGAAGTTTTGATCTGTGGTGCCGGGCTGTCTGAAACCATGGATGGGGGGTATTCTCACTATGTACGCGTTCCAGGCGATTGTGTTATAAAATTACCCGAAGCTCTGTCTTTGTATCAGGCAATGGCTATAGGGACTGCGGGGTTTACTGCGGCTTTGGCAGTCAATCAAATGCAGCGTAATGGTCAACGACCGGATAGGGGCGTAATAGTCGTTACTGGTGCGACAGGTGGCGTTGGGAGTTATGCGATTGATTATTTATCGGGGTTAGGGTTTGAAGTCCATGCCATCAGCAGCAAAGCTGATCGAGTCAGTTATCTTGAATCATTAGGTGCCAGCAAGGTTATTTCACGTCAGGAATTGTCCATGGGCAATCGCCCGTTAGAAAAAAGCCTGTGGGCGGGGGCTATAGACTGTGTCGGCGGGGAAATTTTATCCTGGTTAACCCGCACGGTACAGCCTCTGGGAAATATCGCAGTAATCGGCTTAACCGGCGGCATTGAAATTAACACCACAGTCATGCCGTTTATACTGCGCGGCATTAATTTACTGGGCATCAACTCGGTTTATTGCCCCAACGAGATTAAAATCAAAATTTGGGAGCGTTTGGCTACGGATTTAAAACCGCAACATATAGATGAAATTGTCACCCGGGAAATTAACTTTGAGCAATTGCCCGAGATGTTTGAGGCTTACATTCAGGGGCATGTTACAGGGCGAACAGTCGTTAAAATTGGAGGGTAATATTGCATGACTACATGCGTAATCCCCCATCAAGACGAATCACTTCCCCATTCAACATTGGGTTTTCGATGATATGTTGAACCAAAGCAGCGTATTCCGAGGGTTTGCCTAAGCGACCTGGAAAAGGAATCTGTTTTTCCAGATCCTCGCGTATTGTGTCATTGACTCCAGAAAACAGGGGCGTGGCAAATACGCCCGGCGCTATGGTCATTACCCGAATGCCTGATCTGCCAAGTTCTCGTGCTATGGGCAAGGTCATACCAATAATACCGGCTTTTGAAGCGGCATAAGCTGCCTGCCCCATTTGACCTTCATACGCCGCAATGGATGATGTATTAATAATAACCCCACGCTCACCCTCACTATTTGGCTGATTTTTGCTTAGCTGAGTGCTCACCAGACGTATCATATTGAAACTGCCGATAAGGTTAACCTCCAGGCATTGGCGAAAATTATTCAGGTTAAACAGGCTGCCATCTTTTTTTATCAGTCGTTCAGCAACCAGTATCCCTGCACAGTTAATCAAGCCATGGATAGAGCCAAATCGTTGTTTTGTTCTACTTAATGCGGCTTCGATGCTATCGGTATTAGTAACGTCAGTATGAATAAATAGCGCCTGGTTTTTTGATTCAGCTGCAAGTGGCTGGTCTTGCTCGGCGTTTAAATCGGCAATCACCACATTGGCATTGTGTTGTAGCAAATGACCGGCAGTGGCTGCACCCAGTCCTGAGTTTCCTCCGGTAATGAAAAATGTATGTTTGGCGATTTGCATAATTTTCCTATGTTTTATGGGGAGTGATTAAAAGTGTGAGGATCAATGCCACTAAGTTAAGGTGACTGTATAGGATGTGCTGACGATAGGAAGCGCATCAATAGCAAAAGATGGCTTCATTGTCTCTTTCCCCCATACTTTTAATCACACCATTGTCTAATGTGCATAAACCTACATATTACGCCGATATTTACCGCCTACTTCAAACAATGCTTCGGTAATTTGTCCCAGTGAGCAAACACGCACGGTATCCATCAGTTCATTAAAAACATTTTGCTGATTCATTGCCGTTTGTTTTAGTTTTTTCAACGCGCCCTGTGTTTGATTATGATGCCGTTGCTTAAAAAGTTTAAGACGTTCGATTTGACTGGTTTTTTCCTGCTCAGTCGATCTTGCAACCTTGGGTTTCTCAACTTTCTGATCGCTAGTTGAACGGGCAAGATTAACCCCCACAATAGGCAAACTACCGTCGTGTTTTCCGGCTTCATATAACAAACTTTCTTGCTGAATTTTGCTGCGCTGATAGCCTGTCTCCATTGCCCCCAGTACACCCCCTCGTTTAGAAAGGTGTTCAAACTCTATCAGCACGGCCTGTTCCACACAATCGGTCAACTGTTCAATAATAAAGGCACCCTGGTTAGGATTTTCATTTTTTGTCAATCCCCATTCCTTATTGATGATCATCTGGATAGCCAGGGCACTGCGTACGGTTTCCTCGGTCGGGGTGGTCAAGGCTTCATCTTTGGCATTGGTATGCAAGCTGTTGCAATTGTCATATATGGCAATCAAGGCCTGAAGCGTGGTTCTGATTTCATTGAACTCCATAGCCTGCGCGTGCAGGGATCGTCCGGAGGTTTGAATATGGTATTTTAATTTTTGACATCGTTCATCGGCACCATATCTTTCACGCATAGCTACGGCCCATATTCGCCTGGCGACGCGACCAATAACGGTATATTCCGGTTCCATGCCGTTAGAAAAGAAAAAGGACAAACGATGGGCAAAATCATCAATGTGCATACCACGGGCTAAAAATGCCTCGACATAGGTAAAACCATTGGCCAGTGTAAATGCCAATTGAGTGATCGGGTTAGCCCCGGCTTCGGCAATATGATAGCCAGACACCGAGACTGAATAAAAATGCTGGATTTGTTGCTGGACGAAATATTCCTGAATATCGGCCATCACTTTCAGGCTGAATTCGGTTGAAAAAATGCAGGTGTTCTGCCCCTGATCTTCTTTCAGAATATCGGCTTGTACAGTGCCTCTTATCGTTTGTAAAGTGTGTGCCTTAATATTCTGGTATTCCTTATCGTCAGGCAGTCTTTGCTTTTCGGCTTGAAAATGGTCGACCTGTTGATCGATCGCGGTATTAAAAAACATCGCCAGAATAGTGGGCGCGGGACCATTAATGGTCATTGATACCGAAGTTTTAGGGTCACAAAGATCAAAGCCGTCATATAAGGCTTTCATATCGTCCAGGGTTGCAACTGATACCCCCGCATTACCAATTTTCCCGTAAATATCAGGCTGTTGATCCGGGTCGAATCCATAGAGTGTGACTGAATCAAAAGCCGTCGACAAGCGGTTGGCTACGGAATGGCTGGCTAAATATTTAAACCGCTGGTTAGTGCGAAAAGGATCGCCTTCGCCGGCAAACATACGGGTTGGGTCTTCATCAATGCGTTTAAAGGCAAAGACACCAGCCGTATAAGGGAAAGCACCAGGCAGGTTTTCCAACATCAGCCATTTGAGTAAATCACCTGGGTCATGGTAAGCAGGAAGTGCTACTTTGGGAATGTTTAAGCCAGAGAGTGTCTTGCGCTGTAATTTCAGAGATGAGTCAGCATTTTTATCCGCTTGATAATAGGCCGTTTTATCTGGCCATTGCTTCAGCAATGCCAGGCTTTTCTGATCGAGTTTCTGCCGGGTTTGCTCGATTAATTTATCCAGATCCTGGTGACCGTTTATCAGTTTGTTTCGGGTTGCAATGAATTGCTGTAATTCTCTGGCATAATGACTTTGCGATTCAACCTGGCTTCGATAATTTCGAACTGTTTCGGTGATTTCAGACAAATAACGATATCTGCTGGCAGGGATAATGCCGTTTGGTTTAGCAATAGCATTATCACTATAGAAAACATCAGCCAACTGTTCTGACGGCAAAGGCAGTCCTTTCTCCGTTAACAAACAACGGAGTCGTTGATAAAATATCGACATCCCGGGATCATTTGTATGGGCGGCTATCGTGCCAAAAACCGGCATTTCAGACGAGGGAACGTTAAAGGCTTCCCTGTTTCTCTGGATCTGTTTTTGCACATCATGCAAGGCATCCTCACTGCCTTTGCGGTCAAATTTGTTGATAGCAACAATATCGGCATAATCCAGCATACTAATCTTTTCCAGCTGCGAACTGGCACCAAATTCAGAGGTCATTACATAAACTGAAATATCGACAAGATCTACAATACCGGCATCACCCTGACCGATACCCGGTGTTTCAACAATGATCAAATCAAAACCGCCGGTCATCATGGTCTCGATAAATCCCGGCAGAGCCTTGGGGACTTCTGTTAATGCCTCGCGTGTTGCCATGGAACGCATGAAAATATTGGGTGCATTGATGGCATTCATACGGATACGATCCCCCAGTAAAGCACCCTGGGTTTTTCTGCGAGAGGGATCAACCGCAATAATGCCGATGCTGATGCTATCCTTATATTCCAAACGCAAGCGTTGGATTAACTCGTCCATGACGGATGATTTACCCGCACCACCCGGGCCGGTAATACCCAGTATTGGTGTCGTGCCTTTTGCAGCTAATGCCTTCTTCTGTAATCTTTGCGGTTTAGCTGTACTGAGGCCACCCGTTTCAATTTCTGTCAGGGTTTTGGCAAGACTGTACCAATCCTTATTAATAATTTTTTTACCCGTAACTGATTTTTTGTTGGGCTGTCTTTCAGTACAACGCTTTATTACATCAGTGATCATGCCTTGCAAACCCATACGTTGACCGTCTTCTGGAGAATAAATACGGGTAATGCCATAGTGCTGCAATTGCTGTATTTCATCGCTAAGAATAACCCCGCCGCCACCGCCAAAAACTTTAATTGATTCCGCGTGGTGTGCTTGCAACTGATCTATCAGGTATTTAAAAAACTCCATATGCCCTCCTTGATAGGAGCTGACAGCAATGGCATCTACATCTTCCTGAATGGCTGCCTGAATAATTTCTTGCACACTCCGGTTATGTCCCAGGTGAATAACTTCTACCCCTTGACTTTGCAAGACCCGGCGCATGATATTGATAGCGGCATCATGACCGTCAAATAGACTGGTAGCGGTGATAAAACGTAAAGGCATTACTTTTTTCTGCTCTGGATCAGAGGTGATATTACTGGCTAATAACGATTGGACCATGGGTGCATCTCCAATTGTTGTGAAAATTTATACTTGTGTGAAAGGACAAAACATTATCTGGAAAAACTTACTATTTTAGATCAGGAAAAATGACTTGAGTTCCCCATTGGGAACTTGTAAGAAATTATAAGTGTCTTATTTTTCTTTATAAGCAATTTTATTAAGTTAAGCTTGTGATATAGGATGTGCTGGGGGGAGGGGAGAGAATAACATCATGGACGGTGTGTAGTAGAGCAATACACCAGGGCAGGAAGCCCGTAGGTAGAGTATGCAGGAGCAATTACCGAGCGCATCTTTCGTTGTGATGCGCTTCGTTCCTCAGCACATCCTGTGTTACCACCATTAACTTAATGGCATTGGCTTCATAACTGTTTGAAGAGAGGAGGTATCATGCACGCTGAATCTGTTGTTATTACAGGCAGTGTTAGAACGCCAATAGGTGATTTTCTGGGTTGCTTAAAACAATTTAAAGCATATGAACTGGGCGCAATTGCAATTAAAGGCGCGCTAAGTCGCTCCGGTCTTGACCCTCTACAGGTTGATGAGGTTTTGATGGGCTGTGTTTTAAGCGCGGGGCTAGGTCAGGCACCCGCCAGACAGGCAGCATTAGGCGCGGGTTTACCGACATCGGTGGGCTGTACTACCATTAATAAAATGTGTGGTTCGGGGATGAAAGCCATTATGCTGGCTCATGATTTGATTAAATCCGGTAGCGCTAAAATAGTTGTTGCAGGCGGTATGGAAAGTATGAGTAACGCGCCTTACTTACTGCCTAATCTGCGTTCCGGTCAGCGTATGGGGCATGGTCAGATCATTGATCATATGTTTATGGATGGTCTGGAAGATGCTCAAGGAAAGCGATTAATGGGTTGTTATGCTGAAGATTGTGCAGAAAAATATGCCTTTAGCCGTGCTCAACAAGATGAATTTGCCATGCAATCATTGACTCGCGCTCAAACGGCTATAAAAAACGGCTACTTTAATGATGAGATTGAACCGGTTATTTTAAATTCAGAAAAAACAACCCGCACCATACATCATGATGAACATCCTCAATTACACGATGTGAGCAAATTTTTTCGCCTGAAACCCGTTTTTAAAACCGATGGCACGGTGACCGCAGCTAATTCCAGCAGCCTTTCGGATGGCGCCGCAGCCGTCATTTTAATGTCCGGGTCAGAAGCGAAAAAATGCCAAATTACTCCCCTGGCTAAAATCATTGCTCACCAGAGCTATGCACAAGAGCCGGCCTGGTTTACAACTGCACCGGTATTTGCCATTGAAAAACTATTAAAGAAACGTGCCATGCGAAGTGATGATATTGATTTGTTCGAAATTAATGAGGCCTTTGCTGTGGTGGTGATGGCAGCAATGCAGGAATTACGGCTGGATGGCAATAAAGTAAATATTCATGGTGGTGCTTGCGCTCTGGGTCATCCCATTGGCGCATCCGGCGCGCGTATTATTGTGACCCTGCTCTCCTCTTTACAGCAACTTGGCTTAAAACGGGGTTTGGCAGCATTGTGTATTGGGGGCGGCGAAGCGACAGCGATGCTGATTGAAAGATGAGCGTATTGCAAACGACCATAGACAGAGACAGTGAATCGTTCAAAAAAAATGCGGCAGCCATGGTTAGTGTGGTCAATGATTGGCGAGAAAAATCAAACATCATCCTGCGTGGAGGCAGTGACAGCGCTAGAAAAAAACATGCGAATAGAGGAAAACTAATGGTTCGTGACCGTATTGCTCTGTTGCTTGATGCCGATTCCCCGTTTCTTGAATTTTCACAATTTGCTGGCTTTAAAGTCTATGATGATGACATTCCCGCTGCCGGCATCATTACTGGCATTGGACGTATCTGTAAAACAGAGTGTGTAATCGTCGCCAATGATGCAACCGTGAAAGGGGGCAGTTATTATCCATTAACCGCTAAAAAACATTTGCGCGCGCAGGAAATTGCCGAAGCCAATCATTTACCCTGCGTTTTTCTGGTCGATTCCGGCGGTGCATTTTTACCCAAACAAGCGGAGGTCTTTCCAGACCGGGAACATTTTGGTCGCATCTTTTTTAATCAGGCCAATATGTCAGCTAAAGGCATTCCGCAGATTGCTGTTATTATGGGATCCTGCACGGCAGGAGGAGCCTATATACCTGCCATGTGCGACGAAAGTATTATCGTCAAAAATCAAGGTACCATTTTTCTGGCCGGACCGCCTTTGGTTAAAGCCGCAACCGGTGAGCAGGTTGGCGCGGAGGAACTGGGCGGCAGCGAGGTACATGCACGGCATTCAGGGGTTATCGATCATGTGGCAAAAGATGATAAACAGGCGCTGGCAATGGCAAGACGTATTATTGCCAATCTAAATCACACTCAGGTGCATTACCTGCCCCAAATTAATACCTATGAAGACCCACTCTATCCTGCTGAAGAAATATACGGAATTGTCCCTGAGAATTACCGCTATCAATATAATGTCCGTGAAGTCATCGCACGATTAGTCGATGCCAGTGAATTTGATGAATTTAAACAGTTGTATGGAACCACACTGATTTGTGGATTTGCACGGATGTACGGACGCTCTATTGGCATTATTGGCAATAATGGCGTGCTGTTTTCCGACTCAGCTGTAAAAGGCACCCACTTTATAGAACTCTGTTGTCAACGCAAAATACCGATCCTGTTCTTGCAGAATATAACCGGTTTTATGGTCGGCAGCAAAGTAGAAGCAGGCGGCATTGCCAAAGACGGTGCTAAAATGGTCATGGCTGTCGCTTGTGCCAAGGTGCCGAAAATAACCATCATTATTGGCGGCAGTTTTGGCGCTGGAAACTATGCCATGTGCGGACGCGCCTATGCGCCAAGATTTCTTTGGACCTGGCCGAACGCCAGGATTTCAATTATGGGCGGTGAGCAAGCTGCCAGCGTTATGGCGCAAATTCGACGCGAGCATGTGGAAGCCGAAGGTAAACCATGGACAGACCAGGCAGAACAACAATGTAAAAAACCGATATTACAGCAATATGAAACGCAGGGGCATCCTTATTACGCCAGCGCACGTCTTTGGGACGATGGCATTATCGACCCGGCGGATACCCGCAGAATAATTGGTCTGTGTCTATCGGCAGTGATGAACGCGCCAATTGAAGAGACTAAGTTTGGAGTGTTTCGGATGTGAGCTTATAGAACCCGCTTGACTACTCAACTTTTAACTGATCGAAGGAGGTTTTCATGAAAACAACATATAAACCAAAAGAAATCATTATTATATTGCTATCACTGATTTGGTCAGTCGTGGTATTTGCAAAGGAACCGGCCAAGAAAATTGTGGTGGCTGATGCTGGCTTTTCCACGCCAGAGTCAGTGGAATACAACGCCGTTGAGGATGTTTATCTGGTGACGAATATCAATGGTGGATCTTTAGCAGTCGATGATAATGGTTTTATTTCCAAACTTAAGCCCGATGGACGTGTTATCGATCTTAAATGGATTGATGGTAAAAAAGCAGGTGTTACTTTGAATGCACCTAAGGGGGCGGCCATAGTCGGTGAGAATTTATTTGTAACCGATATCGATCAAGTGCATGTGTTCAGGTTGTCTGATGGTCAACAAAAAAACTCCATCACCATCACCGGAAGCACATTTTTGAATGGCATAACGCCGGGCGCGGGTGATTACGTTTATGTAACCGATAGCGGTTTTAGAGCAGGACTTACACCCTCTGGTACGGATGCAATTTACAAAGTCTGGGCCAATGGTCAATACCAAACCATCATTAAAGACAAAGATTTGGGAGGCCCCAACGGTATTTGGGATGATGATGGGCAGCTCGTGGTCGTCACTTTTGGTTCTGGAAAAATGATCCGCATCGACCGTTCGGGTAAACAGACGGCGTTGCCAACGCCGCCCAGTGATGGGCTGGACGGCTTGGTTAAGCTTAAAGATGGCCGTTTTCTGCTATCCAGTTGGGGTGGGTCTGCCATTTATGCCTTGAATAAAGATAACTCATTTACTGTATTTGCGAATGCGTTGGATGCGCCTGCTGATCTTGGTATAGATACGAAACGTAAGCGTTTACTTATTCCTTTATTTAAAGAGAATAAGGTCGTCATTCTGCCGTTTTAAGCATTAAGATACTGAAACGGGGAGTTGTAAAAAGATTTAAGCAGAAATTAATATAATAAAGAAGATTAACATTTTCTAGCAACAAAGAGGAATCAAACATGTCTGATCATGTATACAAAAAAATCGAACTCACCGGCTCTTCCAGCGTGGGTATACAAGAGGCCATTGAAAATGCCGTTGGCAAAGCCTCACAAACTATCAATAACATGCGCTGGTTTGAAGTTATCGAAACCCGTGGTCATATTGATGACGGAAAGGTTCAGCACTGGCAGGTGACCATTAAAGTTGGATTTACAATTGAATAACTCTTGGCTAATTGTTTTAAAAAAAATTATTGTCTCCAAAGTCGACTGACTATTCATGGATGGATAAATTACTAGGGAAAGTAGAGGCGAGTTGAATGCAAACACGTACTATTCTAGCAGGCTGGATGGGTCTTATCGGTCAAAACCTGATCTTGGTGAGAGTTTCAGCCTATGCAGAAGGCAAAGAGAGCCGCTTTGCTGTAATTAGCGAGTAAAATTTACATGCTGATTAGCATTGTTCCATAAATGTGCTATGGATAGGGGATTAGGTATTTAAAAAAATGGGCGCCTCTAATCCCTACAAGAAAATTAATAAATGATGAAGGACACAATCATGCCTGGAAATGATTATTGGACTCATATCGGTTTATTATTCCTTCTGCTGTTTTCTTTAGAATATATCAACGGGCTGATAGTTAAATACAAACATGTTAAGGTCAATTACACACGTAAAATAAATCATTTTGCCCTTTTTTTTACACCTCAGTTGTTAATGAACTTTTTCCCCTATGAACGTACAGGAATAACTATTTTATTGGGGAGCTTGTTGACGCTACTTTCCCTTTTAATTTTTATCAATCCCATCAGGCAACGCGTATCTATACTGGCGATGATGTTTTTGTCTTTCGATCGCCCAGAAGACAGGCCATACACGCTGCTCTGGTTAACGACCCAGTTTATGGGGAGTTATATTGTACTAGCTATTGTTTCATTTTATCTGGCAAAGTATAACGCCTTTGAATTACTCTATATTCCAATACTTATTAATGGTATTGGCGACGGTTTGGCAGAACCTGTAGGCATTCGGTTCGGCAAACATCATTATCAAACTCGCGCTTTGTTTTCCAGGAAAAAATATATTCGCAGTATAGAAGGTAGTGCCTGCATTTTTATTACAAGTATTCTGGTCATCTACTACAGTAATTATCCATTTACTGATTTGCAATTTGTAGTCGCTATAACAGCTATCCCTATTTTAATGACGCTTGCCGAGGCCTTTTCTCCCCATACATGGGATAGTCCCTTATTATATGGCACTGGCGGAATAACCTTAATTGGGATTTTGAATTTACCCTGAATTCACGTCGTAGCAAGAATTGAGGTACGCTTAATTCTGAAAGGGAGTTGAACATAACGAGCGGGTCAACTCAAGCTGGAAACTAAAATTCTTTTTTAAGGAGATTAATATGAATCAAAGGATAAGTAAAATTGTTGAAGAGCCAGGGAACGGTACTTTAGAAGTATTCCCGTTACCTGTAAATGAGTCGTTGCTGCTTGAACTGTTAACCGATATCTTTATTAACTATTGGGATGTCATCCATTTTGGAGTCTCTGTGCAAGGGGCTGTATGGGAAATTAGGGCGCCGAATGCTCCTAATAAGATAAACTTACTGGATGGTTACTTAACCGTTGACTTCGGGAGTTGGCATTTCCATATATGTATTGGGAAGCATAAGGGTTCCAAATGCAATCCTGTATCCCCAGAACTGGCTCGTCATCGCCGCACAGCAAGAGCCGAGCTTTATCGAAGCTTAAAAGGCGATGGCAGTCCGGTCAGTTGGGGACTGCGCCTGTTTAACGGAAATAATGAGCAGCAAATAACCATATTTCTGCCTAACCCTTTTATTACCGTCGAACAGAAAGTCGTAAAAGAACCATTATGGGAACAATTAACTATGTGGGATCACTTAAGGAAAAAGTTCTTAGGGCTAAATCCTGATGATAAAGATCGTATGGCCAAGAAGTTTATTCATGGTTAAACGAACTGTATTATCGTAACCCACACAAAAAGGTGTGAGTGAAAAACATGTTTCTATATCATGGATTTATACTGGTTACTATTTAAAAATAGGTTTCCCTCCACCTGCTAAAGGAAGACCTGAATACTTCCATGTGGCTTTGTGACAGTATCTAATGGCTCTTTTGGGTCGAGCAGGCATTCAAATATTTAGCCAAGGCTAATAAAGTAAGTCCTGATGCAGTTACGCAGCCAAACAAATACGCCAGTTTATGAAAACCAATGGGGTCAATCAATCGAGTCTGACCCCATCGATGTATGACCCCATCGATGTATCCCAAAGAGGGTATGTGGGTACCTGCTTATGTTATCAATCGTGTGGGTGTCGATTTTGCTAAACCAGATGATGTGAAAACATTGAATTAAGGAGTTACTATGCCACCACTTTTGAATAAACACTGGCACCATCTACCCGAAGCGGAGGTGGCTGATTTGCTGGATTCCCAGCCTGATACCGGGCTGGATACCTTTGATATAGACGGCCGTAGAGAAAAATTTGGTGCCAATACATTAACCATAAAAAAGGGCAAAGGACCGCTGTTACGCTTTTTTCTGCAATTTCATCAGGCACTGGTTTATATATTATTAGTGGCAATTGGTGTCAAACTATATCTGGATGACTGGGTCGCGGCTGGTGTTATATTCGGCGTGGTTTTATTGAATGCCATTATCGGCTTTGTGCAGGAAGGTAAGGCATTGAGTGCTTTGGCAGCACTATCCCTCGCACTAAAGACCGAAGCCACCGTATTGCGCTCAGGAGAAAAACAACGCATAGATGCCCGGGAATTGGTGCCGGGCGATATTGTACTATTGCAATCTGGCGACAAGGTGCCTGCGGATATGCGCCTGTTGGACAGTCGTGAATTGCAGATTGATGAGTCGGCATTAACCGGTGAATCCGTCCCGGTTAGTAAGCAGGTATCGGTGCTGGGGCATGATACCTTATTGGCTGACCGAACTAATATGCTGCATTCCTCGACTCTGGTTACTTATGGTACCGGGCAGAGTGTTGTTGTTGCAACCGGCGATGATACTGAAATTGGTCGCATCTCCAAACTGATTAGTAGCGCAGAAGTATTAGCGACACCGCTGACACGCAAGATTGCCAGATTCAGCCATATTCTGTTAATTGTTATTTTGGTGTTGGCGACCATTACATTTTTGGTGGGTCTATCACACGGTGAGTCCTGGGAAAGCCTGTTCATGGCCAGTGTTTCCTTGTCGGTAGCCATGATACCCGAAGGCCTGCCCGCTGTAATGACCATTACCCTGGCCATTGGGGTATCAAGAATGGCTAAACGCAATGCCATTATTCGTCATTTGCCTGCGGTAGAAACCTTAGGTAGCACAACGGTCATTTGTTCAGATAAAACAGGTACGCTGACACGTAATGAAATGACGGTACAGCAAATTTGGGCAGCTAAGGAAAATTTTGCCAGCTGTGGTATTGGATACGCGCCAGAGGGGGGCTTTACCCACAATGACCAGATAATTGAAATCAGCACAAAACCCGCCCTTTTGGAATGTTTGCAGGCTGGCTTGTTGTGTAATGATGCGGTATTAAAACAAAACGAACAGGCCTGGGTAATTGCAGGTGACCCCACTGAGGGTGCGTTGCTGGTTTCTGCGCGTAAAGCTGGGCTGGACACTTCAGAACTGTTAAAGAAAATGCCACGACTGGATGCCATTCCTTTTGAATCTCAATATCAGTATATGGCAACTCTGCATGCTAATACTGTCAGTGGAGAAAATATTATCTACTTAAAAGGCTCTGTGGAAAGTGTTTTAATGCGTTGTCACTCACTATTAGATAATAGTGCAAGCTATTCTCCACTGGATCCTGTAGAAATTAATACCCAGGTTGAGTATATGGCGGGTCAAGGTTTACGTGTTTTGGCTTTTGCCCGTTTGCTTGTACCCACAGACAAACAGCATATTGACCACGATAGCGTTGCTAACGGAATGGAGTTTATCGGCTTGCAAGCCATGATTGACCCCCCTCGGGAAGAAGCTATTCAAGCCATAGCAGCCTGTCAAGCCGCAGGTATACAGATCAAAATGATAACTGGAGACCATGCACTAACCGCCTCAGCCATTGCTGAGAAAATAGGATTGAGTAAAGAGCTGGCAACAGAAGAAACAGCGTCAGTACATACAGGTAGAGAACTTGAAGCGATGAGTGATCTCAAACTGATTCAGGCAGCAAGGACAACTTCCGTTTTTGCCCGGGTCACACCTGAACAAAAACTGCGCCTGGTCGAAGCATTGCAAGCCAGTGGCGAAGTCACTGCGATGACAGGTGACGGTGTTAACGATGCGCCCGCTGTGCGTAAGGCTGATATCGGCATAGCGATGGGAATTACCGGTACCGAAGTCGCCAAGGAAGCGGCTGATATGGTATTAACCGATGACAACTTTGCCACTATTGAGGCGGCTGTTGAGGAAGGTCGCGGCGTATTAGACAACCTGATCAAGTTCATCAGCTTTATATTAGCCACTAATTTGGGCGAAGGATTGGTTATAATTGTTGCTGTGTTAATGGGGGAAATATTGCCAGTCCTCCCTGTTCAGGCGCTGTGGATTAATATGACCGCAGCACTATTTCTGGGTTTAACCTTGGCATTTGAACCTCGCGAACCAGGACTGATGGCCAGGCCTCCACGACTCACTTCTGCACCCATTTTGAATGGGGAGCTTATATTCCGTATTTTTCTAGTTGGTACACTGTTGCTTGCTGGCTCTTTTGGATTATTTGAATGGGCGCTTCAGCACAGTGCCAGTGAAGAACAGGCACGTACCATAGCTGCCAATGTTTTCGCTGTAGGCGAATCTTTCTATTTGCTTAATTGCCGTTCATTACGCCTATCCATGTTCAGCTTGGGACTGTTCAGTAATCTATGGATTTGGCTGGGTATTACTGCAATGGCTATCGCTAGTCTGGCATTTACCTATCTGCCCATAATGAACAAGTTATTTCATACCGCACCGATTAGCCTGAATGACTGGTTACATATTTTTGCAGTGGGATTGGTCATTCATCTTGTTATTGCTTGTGACAAAAGAATTCGTCTATGGCTTGAGCAACGTACTGATAAAAAAACTGTCATAAAACAGTAATGAAACAAAAATATAATGTCTAATAAGATTTAAACTCCACTCTTTTTTTAGGTATACGATTTAACGGAGCATCCATCGTTGATAGTTTGGCGACCCAAAACCGATGAGCAAAGAGTATACACCACTGAGATGAGTTGGATTCGCATCTGCATTCTACTTCTCACGATCAGTTGCAGTGCTTGCATTGCAACTGCCAGGGAGATGCATGTCCGGTCTGAAAATGAGCAGGGTAACACAATTTATCTAGTGAACCACGGCTGGCACGCCGGAATCGTTTTACTTCGAGCCGACATTTCTGAAAGCATCTGGCCCGCAACGGTGGGGTTTTCTGATGCACAATATCTGGAGATCGGCTGGGGCGACAAGGATTACTATCAGACCCTGGATCCTCACTTAGGACTCACTCTCAAGGCAGCCTTATTACCAACTGCCAGCGTGCTGCACATAGTGGGTTTTAACCAGCCAGTACAAACCTATTTCCCCTATAGTGAGATCATCAAGGTCGAGCTGTCTTCTGCCGGTTTTGAATATCTTACCCATGCGATTGCGGCAAGTTTCGCTATGGACGAAGCGAGTAACACCATCTCATTGGGTCCAGGCCTTTACGGAAGCAGTCGTTTCTACCTGTCCAGGGAGACCTACCATCTGTTCAACAGCTGTAATGTCTGGACTGCTCGGGTATTGCAGGTCGCTGGTCTTGCTATCACACCAGCGTACGCTATTCGTGTAGAGAACCTGATGTCTCAGGTACGCAAGTTTGGAATGGTATTACAAACGGTGCAGGAATTTTCTGAATGAAATAATTGAAAATTATTTATGACTGACCAAGTAATAAGCACGCAGTATATTTTACTTGAGGTTTTAGACAGTTCGTAAAAAACGACTAGTAGAGTGCAAACATTCGGTTTTTATTAGATGATATTCTCTGTTAGTTTAGAGTTA
>CAYMPX010000021.1:0-17873 GCA_964392135.1 uncultured Methylomarinum sp. | reverse complement strand
TTTGGCATACAATTTTTTATTTATATTTGCTTGCGCTATGCATCGGAAGAGCCCAATAAAATAACATCATAACGGTAGCGAATAATTGTTTATTCCGCATTCCTTAGATATACCCTGCGTATCAGAAACGACCAAGGTATCCTTAAATGTCTCTTCCTGGTTTGGTATATCAACAAAAAGAGAAGTTTCTGTTTTATAGCGCTGCATTATTTCAACCGCTAAACCTTTCTTAACTAACTTATTCTTTAAACGCAAGGCTCTTTTTTCTTCCACAAACAAACCTAAAGAGATAATACCTTTCAACTCGCCTTTTCTAAACAACCATAAATCTGTAATACCTTTGCTTCTTAACAGCTTCACATTATTCTTTGATTCGGAAAAATCATCAACAGCCGGATAATGTACTAAGTACCCTGAAATAATTTGACTTTCTTTGTTAAAAACATGCAGTGACGATGATTCTAATTTATTAGATTTCTGCCAGGCATTAAGTTCAGCCTTATTATTAAAGGGGCCTATCTGGTAGCAATATCGTTCTTTCGACTGGGATAAAGTATTTCTGGAATCACCATGACTTATTTTTCCCTTATCAATAGGTTCTTCAAATAAAAGCCCCTTTTTCTCTGTAACCTTTAATTCAGGCGTTAACTCAACATCAATCGGCTGCAACTTACTTGAGGTATTTTTAATGTCTTTATCTACGTCGCGGCTGATCTGTTGACTTGAATCCTGTGTAACAAGCTTGCTTACTGTAGAGCTGTCAGTTTTTTCTACAATAACCGGCAACCCATCTGTATCAATCGACTTAGCATCACTCTCTATTTCCAGATCATCTAATTCAGACAGTCTTACTTGTTCGGTGATCAGCTGTTCATCGAACTGTAATGTAGCAATCAAACTCGTGTCCGGATTATCTTCGCCTTCTAAAGCAATAATCGGCTTATTCCGATCAACAATAAGCATTATTTGTTTTTCAATTTTTGGCAGTTCACTGAGCAATAAAATTTGTTTTTCTGCTTCAGGGTCAAACAGTTCAGGATCTGATTTTAAATTTAAAGCCGCTGTATTCATTTCCCATAAAAAGAAAACGATATTAACCAGTAACGTAAAAAAGAAAAAAAACTTCATCATCTACAAGCTTCTTTAGCCAATAACGCCAAGCCTTTAAGTATAAAATCAGGCTCGACTATTGTTTCCAAGGCAAGCGTATTGGCAATCAATTCTGCATCGCCTCCGGTTATAACCAGCTTTTCACATTGACATAAACCAGATACAGCCTTCTCTATTAATCCTGCCACTGCATACACTGTTCCTGTATAAATAGCGGCATCAGTAAAATCCGCCAAACCAAGAGAATAATTCTGATGCTTAAAAGCAAGAGCCTCTGTACCTTGATATAAAGATTGTTTCATTAACCGCATTCCAGGGCTAATCAGCCCACCTAAATGCTGTCCATTTTTATCCAGAAAATCCACTGTAATTGCTGTACCACAATCAATAATACAACTATTCCCCGGATAATAATGTCGTAATGCGATTAACCCTAACCACCGATCAATACCCAGGCTTTCTGGCTGTTGATAAGCATTTTTAACGGAACCTGCCTGCGCTGATGATTTGGCAAAAAATATGTTAACATCCGGCCATTTTTTATAAGCAAACCCAACCAGTTTTTGAGTTATTTCTTTAGCGCTAACTGACGATATTGCCAGTAATTGCGGGGTATTTAATTGCAACCATTCAAGTTGAATAGCTTGAGTAAAATCCGTTTGTTTATAGGCAATACTCCCGCCTCTCACAATCTCACCGTTTTTATCAATACCCCACTTAATGCGCGTATTACCGATATCAACTAATAATTTCATGATTGACGAAAACTCACCTCACCCGATGCAAACGCTTTAACCGTTCCATGTTCATCGGTTAATAATAATAAACCTTCATCATTGATCCCTGCAACACGTCCCGTAAACACCTGTTGCCCCATATAAATAGCAACATCCTTTCCCATCATACAATCATAGCGTCGCCATTCTTCGATATAATACGCTAAAGTATCCTGCTCAAAATGAGCAATCATAGGTATCAAATAATTTAACAATGTCGCAGAAAGTTTATTTCTTATTTTCGCTGAATTACCGGCAAGAATTTGCTCAAGATCTACCCAGTCCTGGGTAATTGCTTTGGCATCTTCATTCGGCATATAAAAATTCACTCCCAAACCAACAACCGCACTACAAGGCCCTCCTGCCTCACCCGATACCTCAATTAACAGTCCTGCCAATTTTTTGCCTTGCCAATAGATATCATTAGGCCATTTCAAGCCCACACCATTAATGCCACAGTCATTTAATGCCCGGATAACAGCAACACCGATCGCCAAACTTAATCCACTGATTGCAGCAGGACCATTTTGAAATCGCCAGAGTATCGATAAATAAATATTGCTTCCAAATGGCGACACCCATTCACGCCCTCTTCGCCCCTTACCCGCTGTTTGATATTCCGAAAAACAAACGATACCGCTTTGCAAGCTCTTATGGGATTTTTCAACTAAATAACTATTTGTAGAATGAATACAGTCATGAATTTCTAACTCACAGATTAAAGCGCAAGTCTCGGAGGTTAAATGCCGTGTTATTTGTTGTTCTGACAATAATTGTAACGATTGCTCTAAACGATAACCTTTACCTGTAATCGCACTAAACTCTAGCCCTAAATCAGCAAGGTTATTTAATTGCTTACAAATTGCTGAACGACTAATCCCTATACTTTCAGCCAATTCAGTTCCAGAGTGAAACTGACCATCTGTCAGCGTATTTAAAATCTTTTTTTGATTGGGTGAAATCAGCACTTGTACACTAAATCCTTAGTTTTTATTTTGTTTTTGTTCACGAATTTGCTGCATTTGTCTTTTAATAATATGTTTAATTAACACTTCGCGATCTTCTTCATTCAAGTCAAAATAATCGACACCAATCTGATAAGCCATACCACTGGTCTGAGACTCATTTTCATTACAATAAATCACTTTTCCATAAACAGTAATGACCGCCAGACATGATGTCAGCAATAATTTAATTTCAAGAAATGTTCCCTCTTTAATTTTGCTTTCATTATCAAATGCCAGACCGGATGCACTCATATTAGCCTTACGCATAGCATTCTCAGCAAAGTCATTATCTTGCATCAATACGGCGCGAGACAGTACATTTATTTTAGATTCCAAAACTTTTAAATATTCTGCTATTTCAGGCGTATTTTTTTCAATCCTGTGCATAATTAACATGCTTTCTTGATTAAGCACATCTAATGCTGTCACCAAAGAACAATTACTGAGCAAGTCAGCCGTTACTTGAGTCGCTGTTATAACAGATTGCTCATCTACTATTTTATAAAATAGATTCACTTCATCATCAATACGAAAAAATCGTCTTCTATCTTTCACATCTACTTCGTTAAATTTATTCACCATATACCTATTGCTTAAATTAATTACTGGCTACTCATTTAAAACGGGACAGGTTATTTGCTCCTGAGCCTCTATTCTCTCAGGTGTCCCGTCTTAAATTTATAGTCTAATGACTCAAACTATCCGTTTTAATCATTTCAGTCAGCGTTTTCGTATTCAACCCAGATGCCGGGTCATCCTGAGTGATGATAATTTCAACCCGCCTGTTTTTAGCGCGATTTTCAGCCGAATTATTATCAACCAATGGTCGAGTATCCGCATAGCCCTGAATAACGATTCTCTTTGCATCCGTGCCTTTATTATTTAACATAAAATGTGCCACGGTAACTGCGCGGGCAGCTGAAAGCTCCCAGTTGGAACGATACCAATCAGTTGATATAGGTATATTATCCGTATGCCCTGCCACATTGACTGTTCCAACAGAATCATTCACAGCTTCTGTTATTTTTTCCATTACCGGCTCAAACCCCGCTTTAAGCACGGCGGTTCCCGAAGGAAAAGAGCCTTTTTCATTAATCCTGATAATTATTTTTAAACCGTCCGTTTCAACAGACACCAGCCCTTCTGAAACCTCTGCTTTTAATGACTCTTTAATTTTTTCTGCCTGCTCAGCTATTTCCTCCATTTTAGCCTGTCGCATTTCTTGTTTAATTTGCTCTATATCCTCCGCACTAACACGAACATCCTTCGACTGCTCTGCCGTGGTCTGTTTAATTTCTTCTATTGGTGTTGGCTTGGTTTGAGCGGGAGAAAAATGCTGGGCAATAATGCTCGTTCCCATAGGAATTTGTACCGCTTCGATATCTCTTTGCACCCCAAAGGCATTTTCCAGCGACTCCGATAATTTCTTAAATTTAGCAGCATCCATGGTGGCAAATGATAATAACAATACAAAAAAACACATCAACAAAGACATTAAATCAGCAAATGTTGCCAACCATAAAGGCGCACCGGCAGGTGGACATTTAGGACACTCATCAGCCATGTTACTTACCCCTCTTCAACACTGCGTTTTTTCTCTGAAATATATGAATTTAATAATGCCTCTAATACTTTTGGGTTCATGCCTTCTTGAATACCCGAAATAGTATCCAAAATTAATTCTTTATTGGCTTTTTCATAATTTAAAACATAAGCTAATTTATCAACCATAGGCAAGGCAAAACAGTTAGCCACCATCGCCCCATACAACGTAGTTAACAATGCCACTGCCATCGCAGGCCCAATACTGGCAGGATCAGACATATTGGCAAGCATTTGCACCAAACCCACTAAAGTACCGATCATACCCATTGCAGGCGCCAAGTCACCTACACCTTTCCACATATCCTGTCCAATTTCATTTCTACTGACCATTTGATCAATTTCTTGCTGTAACATTTTTTTTACAAAAACAGGATCATGACCGTCCACGCACAAACCAATGCCTTTTTTCATAAAAGGGTTGGATATTTCTTCACCTTCTAATGCAAGTAGCCCATTTTTTCTTGCCACATCGGCTAAACGAACAGCATCTTCGATTAAAGCGACAGGATCTTCTTTTTTATTAAAAAATGTTTTTCCTAAAATACCAAATGAACGAAGAAAATCAGACAATGGAAGACGCATTAAACTCACGCCAAATGTTCCGCCTATCACAATCAGTATTGATGGAACATTGACAAATAACATCACATCGCCCCCCGTTGCAATAGCCGCAACAATAATACCAATACCTAACAAAAAACCAACTAAGGATGCTATATCCACTTTAACCCTCTTTATTTAGTACGAAAAATCAGTCTCTTAACTCATAGAAGCTATTGAACGCTGATGTTTATACAATGCGCAAGGCACAACAATTCAATGACATTCTAGCTGATGTCTAAGATTTATTCTGTTAAATAATACGATTAAATCAAAGAATCAGGTATTATTTATTCTTTTTCCAAAACAAACAGCGATGAGCCACTCAGAGTTCCCATCAGGTAACAACCTTATCTATTTAAATCATGCAGCAGTGGCTCCCTGGCCCAAAAGAACCTCTGAAGCAGTGAAAGCCTTTGCCGAACAAAATACCTTATATGGTTCACATTATTATTTTGACTGGTTAAAAAAAGAAGCAGAACTTCGTAAGCAATTAAAAATATTACTTAATGCACCCTCTACCGATGATATTGCACTGGTTAAAAATACCTCAGAAGCGATTTCTTTCGTAGCTTATGGCTTGAGCTGGAACAAAGGGGATAATATTGTCAGCAGTGCTGAAGAATTCCCATCGAATCGTATTCCCTGGGAATCTCTCGCTGAGCAAGGTGTAGAATTAAGACAAGCGGATCTATCATCAAAAGCAACGCCCGAAGAGGCTTTATTTTCACTGGTTAACTCTAATACGCGTTTAATAACTATTAGTTCAATCCAGTTTGCTTCTGGCTTACGGATGGATTTACAGAAAATAGGTCATTTTTGCAAAGAACATAACATTCTATTTTGTATAGATGCCATACAAAGTCTAGGCGCAGTCGAATTTGATGTACAAACTTACCAAGCTGATTTTGTCATGGCTGATGGTCATAAATGGATGTTTGGCCCCGAAGGTTTAGGGGTGTTTTATACCAACCCGGCATCTCGTTCAAAGCTCAAACTCACACAATATGGCTGGCATATGATGGCTAATATCCATAACTATGAAAATAAGCCTTGGAAAATTCATCCAACCGCACAACGCTTTGAATGCGGCAGCCCTAATATGCTAGGTATTCATGCCTGGTCAGCCAGTCTTTCTTTATTACTAGAAACAGGTATGAATACCATTGAGTCTGCTGTTATTAAAAATGCGGCGTATTTAATGCAGCAAATTAATAACCATAAAAAAATGATACTATTAAATGATCCGCATGCGAAATTAAAATCAGGCATTGTTCTGTTTAAACATACAGATATCGACAACCACCGCCTTTATAAACATTTACAAGACAACGGTGTTGTTTGTGCCTTAAGAGGCGGAGGTATTCGCTATTCCCCTCATTTTTATCATTCCAGACATCAATTAGAACAAGCCATTAAAATTATTGATTTAATCTAAATAATGTATTGAAATTATCTGTTGAAAGACGGGCAATGTCTTCTACAGAGCATCCTCTTAATTCGGCTAAATGTTCAGCGACATAGCGTACATAGGTTGGATAATTAGGCTTCCCTCTAAAAGGTACAGGGGCTAAATAAGGCGAGTCTGTTTCAATTAAGAAGCGATCTGCCGGGACTTTTTTTGCAACCTCTTTAATCGCCTGGGCATTCTTAAAGGTGACGATACCTGAAAAAGAAATATAAAACCCCAGATCCAGCGCTTTTACCGCATAATCCCAATCCTCGGTAAAACAATGAATAATGCCTCCGACTTGATCTGCACCTTCATCAGCCAGCACATCTAAAGAGTCATGCCCTGCTTCACGCGTATGAATAATAAGCGGTTTATCCAATGTCTTAGCGGCTTTGATATGATTTCTAAAACGTTGATGTTGCCATTCAAGATCCCCTGTACTGCGAAAATAATCCAGACCTGTTTCACCAATTGCAATTACTTTTTGATGACTTCCCAGAGTAATTAACTCTTCAGCACTTGGGTCTTTACCTTCCTGGACATTTGGATGCACACCCACTGACAATGAAATTGAATCGTAATCCTGCACAAGCTTGAACATTGCTGGATAAGACTCTAAATCAATGGCTATACACAACATCTGATCAATTTTACTGTTTTCAACCTCTTTCATAAAAAGGTCAAAATCATTTTGGTAAGGGTTTAGATCAATACGATCTAAATGACAATGAGAATCTATAAACATTTTTAGTAAGAGTTAAGGACACAAAAGCGCTTGTTAGTCGCTTAGGTCTGTTATAAAAAACGGGAGGGGGGGGGAAGCCAGGATTACATAGTGTGAGTCGGTGTATTTAACTCTAATGCACCTGCCAGATATGTCTCTATTTTATTACGAGCTGCCCCCCCGTCTTGATTACTAAACTGAACACCAACACCCGCTGCACGATAACCCTCTGCACCTACGGGGGTTTTCCATATAATTTTACCTGCAATAGGTAAACGCTCGGTTTCTTCCATTAAATTAAGCAACATAAAAACCTCTTCACCCATCTCATATTCCCGCTTCGTTGGAATAAACAAACCGCCATTCGTTACAAAGGGCATATAAGCAGAATAAAGTGCTTTTTTTTCTTTAATTGAAAGCGATAAGATCCCTTGTCTTGGAGTTGTTGATTCTGCCATTATTCTATCTGCTATTAAGTTTTAACCATTGTATTAATATTTCTTCCAACATCAATTGTTTATTCAACTGGGTATTAAATCTTTGCTGACTAAGCAATAGAAAATCATAATATTTATAAACTGCCTTTAAGTCTAGTTTCTTAACACTTTCTTGCAAGTGCTTAATTAAATCTAGATTAATGAGTCTGACAGACTGTTTATCATAAGCCAGTTTTATCATATCTTCCACCCAGCTTATCAACCAAAACAGCAATAAATCAAGTGCATCCCGGTCTAATTTAGACCATTGCTCTGCTAATGTAATAAGATTCTCAGCTGTAGCAGTTAACCCTAACCAATCAGTAAAACATTGCATTCTTAACTTTAAGATTTCACCCTCTGCCAACTGTTTGGCTAATAACGGTGAACCTTGCGATAGATTGAGTAATAAATCCGGGGTTTCTGTAATACCTTGCTGCTTTAACCAGATTTTTACCCGCTCCGAATCAGGCAGCGAAATAACTAACTTTTGACAGCGACTGCGTATTGTTGCCGGGAGCTTAGAGGGCTTATCCGTAATAAGAATAAGACAGGTTCGTTCAGTCGGTTCTTCCAGATATTTTAAAAATGCATTTGCTGATGCATTATTTAGACTATCTGCCGGATTAATAACCACCACCCTATGACGTTCAAACTGAGGTTTTAATGCCAATTTACCAGTTAATTGCCGAATGACAGAAATCCCAATCGCTTTACCGGTCTCTTCTGGCTCAATAACACTATAATCAGGATGTGTTGCCGCTTTAAATAATGTGCAAGCCTGACACTTCCCGCAAAACAATCCATTGGGAAGCGCATCCATACATAACAGCGCTTGAGAGTAATTCTGTGCTAACTGCTGCTTTCCAAAACCTTTGTTACCCACAATCAACAATGCTTGAGGAATACGGTTTTGATTTAAATAATGGCTTAACTGTGACCAACTCTCTTGTAGCCAAGGTAATGATTTATTCATCACAGCTCATCAGTTGCTCAATTTCAGAATTTATTTCAGCCTGCACCTTAAGTAGAGCCTGCTCGGCATTAATAAGTTTAATTCTTTGAGGACTTTGCTGCGCTCTTTGTAAATAAGTTGCTCTTACTTTTTCAAAGAAAACCTGTTTTTCAGATTCAAAGCGATCCAGTGCTCCGCGTTTATTTACCCTCCCCATACCTACGGCAATAGGGGCATCTAACAACAATGTTAAA
This sequence comes from uncultured Methylomarinum sp., assembly GCA_964392135.1. GTDB lineage: Bacteria > Pseudomonadota > Gammaproteobacteria > Methylococcales > Methylomonadaceae > QPIN01. The sequence continues at coordinate 8,913 of CAYMPX010000021.1, read as the reverse complement.
TCAGGTCTTAAATCACCTTGTACTTTATCTTCCAACCACTCAATCATGCTCTGATCCATACCACGCCCCCCTCCTTGGTAAGCATAAGTTGCATCGGTAAAGCGATCACATAACACCCAATGTCCTTGTGATAATGCAGGTTGAATAACATGATGAATATGCTGCGCCCTGGCTGCAAACATGAGTAATAACTCGGTAGATTCGACCACCGATTCATCTCTATTCTCTAATAGTAACTGACGTATTTTTTCAGCAAAATCAGTCCCGCCAGGTTCTCTGGTCACAACAACCGTTTTACCTGCATTTTCTAACAATTGCTTAATAAAAGCCAGGTTGGTTGATTTACCAACGCCCTCACCGCCTTCCAGGGTGATAAATACACCGTGTTTCATCGTTTTCTCTGAAATTTATTCACTGCGTTATTATGCGCTCTTAAGGTTGCCGAAAAAACATGACGACCATCCCCTCTGGCAACAAAATACAAAGTCTCTCCCTTTGCAGGGTGTAACACTGCATGAATAGCCTGTTCACCCGGCATGGCAATGGGGGTGGGAGGTAAGCCTTTAATAACATAAGTATTATAAGGCGTAGACTGCCTTAAATCTTTATAGCGAATATTACCTTTATAATGTTCACCCATACCATAAATGACAGTAGGGTCTGTTTGTAACAACATGCCCTTTTTAAGCCTGCGAGTAAAAACCCCCGCAATTTGTGGACGTTCAACCGCTACCCCGGTTTCTTTTTCAACAATAGAGGCTAAGATCAATGCTTGATAAGCATTTTCCAAGGGCAAATCATCTGCTTTATTTTTCCACGCCTTATTTAAAATAAGCTGCATTTTATTATAAGCTGTTTTCAATAAAGCAAGGTCTGTGGTGTTTTTATCAAAGAAATACGTATCAGGAAAAAATAAACCTTCTGGATAGTCATGATTGCCTCCCAGTTTAGCCATAATACTTTGGTAATCTGTTGAATCCAGCGTTTTATCTATATGAGGGTTGCTTTGAATTTCTTGCAATATTTGCTTAAAACGCCAACCTTCAGGAAAGGTAATAGAATATTGCCGAGATTTTCCTGCCACAAACACCGCTAAAACTTCGGGCATCGTAAGCCCTTGTTTTAACTCGTATTCACCTGCTTTAAGCTTATGGGTTATTTTTTTCTCATAGGCAATCAGCTTAAACCATAAAGGCTTGATTGCAATCTGCTGTGCCAATAGCTTATGAGTAATCCGCTGAAAACTATCGCCTTTGTTGATTTCTATCACATGCGATTTTTCAAGTACCACGGAGGTGGTTAAAGCAGAATTATATTCATTCCAAAGCCAAACTAAAGTAATGCTTACTAACAATAAAAAAACAGCCGTTACTTTAGCGATCATACATATCCTGTTGTTTAAAGACTAAAAACAGAGACTGTAGTTTACGGGTCAATAAACCAATCTCATAGCATTGCCCTTCTATCTGTTTAACGGGCCATATTCCAATAATTGAATTCGTCACAAATACTTCATCAGCAGCATAGATTTCATCTTTACTGATGGTTTTTTCAATAACCGGAATCCCCTGCGTATTTGCTAACTGAATAATAATATCTCTTACTATTCCTCTAACCCCGCACTGTGCTATTTCAGGCGTATATAAACCGTTATCGTTAATCAGGAACACATTGCTCATGGTACCTTCAATCACCTGCCCATTAATATCCAGCATTAAGCCTTCTTGAATATCCGGGCAGTCCCATTCAGCACGCGCCAGCACTTGCTCCAGGCGGTTCATGTGTTTAATGCCGGCAAGATTTGGATTTAAACCCAAACGTGCTTTGCAAAACCGGATATTAATACCCTGCGTTATAAAGTTTTCGGAATAATCGGGATAAGGATGAACAGAAAAAACACGGCTTGCCTGTATAGTCTCTGGCTGACGATAGCCCCGCCCACCTGAACCTCGGGTAACTATCAACTTCAAAACTGCATGCGTTAAACCCTGGGAGAGCTGAAAAGCCTCTTTTTTGAGTGTTGCGAGATCAGGTGCAGGAATCAACAATCGCTGACAACCTTTAGCGAGTCGTCGTAAATGTTGATTTAAAAAGACAGGGGTTCCATTAACTATTTCAATAGTTTCAAATAAACCATCGCCATATTGAAAGCCCCGGTCTGAAAAGTCTATGCAGTGTTTACTTTCACCATTGAGTAGATACATAGTTACTACACAAACACGGCGATATCGTGTTATTGGTAACGCTTAAAAACTAATGTGCCATTGGTTCCGCCAAAACCAAAGGAATTAGACATAGCGATATTAATTTTCATCTCTCTGGCTGTATTTGGAACATAATCCAAGTCACATTCAGGGTCGGCTGTTTCCAGGTTAATGGTTGGTGGAGCAATTTGGTTTTTAAGTGTTAAAGCCGATAAAACGGCTTCAATACCACCTGCAGCACCTAATAAATGACCAATCATTGATTTAGTTGAACTAATAGCAACATTGTAAGCATGATCACCTAATGCTACTTTCATTGCCTGTGTTTCGCCTAAATCACCTGCGGGTGTAGAGGTACCATGGGCATTGATATAATCCACTTGATCTGTATTTAAACCTGCATCACGCAATGCATTCTTCATGCAACGCGCAGCCCCTTCACCACCGGCAGAAGGCGTAGTCATGTGATATGCATCACCACTCATACCATAACCAACGACTTCAGCATAAATTTTAGCACCCCGCGCTTTGGCATGTTCTAATTCTTCCAGAACCACAACCCCCGAACCATCACTCAATACAAAACCGTCACGATCCTTATCCCACGGCCGACTCGCTGCTTGAGGATCATCATTTCTACGAGATAAGGCTCTGGCAGATGAAAATCCACCCATCGCAGTTGGCGAGGTTGTACAACGCTCTGCACCCCCGGCAATCATTACATCCGCATCGCCATATTTGATTAAACGTGCCGCATCACCAATATTATGAGTTCCTGTGGTACAGGCTGTCACAATAGCAAAATTAGGGCCTTTCAAACCATATTTAATAGAAAGGTTTCCTGAAATCATATTAATGATGTTACCCGGAACAAAAAAGGGCGATATTCTACGCGGTCCACTTTTATCATAGGTCGCATAACATTCTTCAATACCTGTTATACCACCGATACCCGCACCTATAGCAACACCAATACGCTCTGCATTATCTTCAGTGATTTCTAAACCTGAGTCTTCAATCGCCTGACAACCCGCGGCAATACCATATTGAATAAAACCATCCATTCTTTTGGCATCTTTTGCTGGAATATATTCACTAATATCAAAATTTCTAATAACACCACCAAATGTAGTTGCAAAAGAAGAAATATCAAATGAATCGATTGGACTGATACCACTTTTGCCATTAACAATACCATCCCAGGTATCAGCAACATTATTAGCTAAAGGCGTAACTGCGCCTAAACCTGTAATTACAACTCGACGTGTGCTCAAAGTAATGACCCGTTAGAAAAAATAAAATATTGGGGGGAGGGGATATTCTAGAATATCAGGATATTATTCTAGTGGATGAGAATTCATCCACTAGAGCTTTCAACTCATTATAGATTTGTATTAATATAATCAATTGCTAGCTGAACTGTGGTAATTTTTTCAGCTTCTTCATCTGGAATTTCACATTCAAATTCTTCTTCAAGTGCCATCACAAGTTCTACTGTATCTAAAGAATCAGCACCAAGATCATCAACAAAAGATGCATCATTAGCAATATCATCCTTAACACCTAACTGTTCTGCAACAATCTTTTTTACGCGCTCTTCAATGTTACTCATTTTTTTTTCCTCAAACAAAGAAAGTGATCTTTTAAATACACTTACTGTTTTTTTATTAAAATTTATTAGAAGTCCTGCCTCTGGCCACCCCAGATAGCTAAGTCAAATTATACTTGATATTACAGCAATATCACAACACTATGACATAAACATGCCACCATTGACGTGAATTGTTTCCCCTGTTATATAAGATGCACCTTCTGAAGCTAAAAATGAAACTGCATGGGCAATTTCTTTCGGGTTACCCAATCGACCTAATGCGATTGAACTTAATAGTGCATTTTTATGCTCATCGGCTAATTCTTTGGTCATATCGGTATCGATAAAACCAGGAGCCACTGTATTAACGGTAATATTACGCGAACCGACTTCTTTAGCCATGGATTTTGCAAAACCAATCATTCCTGCTTTGGAAGCCGCATAATTTGTTTGACCCGCATTACCTGTTGCGCCAACCACAGAAGAAATATTAATAATTCGACCTGTTTTAGCCTTCATCATCCCGCGCAATACTGCTTTACTCATACGAAAGATAGAGGTTAAATTGGTATTGATAATATCATCCCATTCAGCATCCTTCATGCGCATCAATAAATTATCACGTGTTATTCCCGCATTATTAACCAATACTGCAGGCGCTACATAATCTTCAGCAATTTTCTTTATCACCTCGGCAACTGACTCAGAATCAGCCACATTTAGCTTTAAACCTTGACCATTTTCCGCTAAATAAGCAGAAATTAAATCAGCACCATTATCAGTGGTTGCAGTACCCACCACAAAAAAACCGTCGGCAACTAATTGTTCTGCAATCGCACGTCCTATTCCACGACTCGCACCTGTTACTAAAGCTACTTTCTTATCCATTTAATTGCTCCAATACTTTCTCTAATGTTGCCGGGTCATACATAGTCATATGATCAGCACCTTTAACAATACGTTTATTAAGCCCCATCAAAACTTTGCCAGGTCCACACTCAACAAAATGCGTTACATCTTGCTCACTCATATATTTAATAGTATCCACCCAGCGCACAGGCTTGAATAACTGTTCTTTTAATGCATTAGCAATGACGTCCGCTGCATGATGAGATGCCACATCAACATTATGAATCAAGGTAATTTCTGGAGAAGCTATCTCTATCGCTTGTAAATTTTCAGCTAATTTCCCGGCGGCCGGTTCCATCAAAGCACAGTGCGAAGGTACACTCACAGGTAATTTCAAAGCTCTTTTAGCGCCCGTTTCTTTCGCTGCAATCATCGCTCGTTCAACAGCGGCATCATGCCCCGCAATAACCACTTGTCCGGGTGCATTAAAATTAACCGCAGCAACCACTTCATCATCCGCACTCTCCGCACAAACTTTAACTACCTGCTGATCCTCTAAACCGATAATAGCTGCCATTGCACCGACACCGGCAGGAACAGCCTGTTGCATTAAGCGACCTCGCTCAGCAACCAGTCGAACCGCATCGTCAAATTTGATAGCCGACGAATTAACCAGTGCCGTGTATTCACCCAGACTATGTCCAGCCATCCAGGCAGGTCTTACACTGGATTGTTCACACCAAACTCGCCACATCGCCACACCCGCCGTTAACATTACAGGCTGGGTATTATGTGTTTGATTCAAATCTTCAACGGGACCCTGTTGAACTAATTTCCATAAATCAAAACTCAAAACATCTGATGCGTGCTCAAACGTTTGTTTAACCAATGGAAAGGCTTCGGCCATGTCAGACAACATCCCGACAGACTGAGAACCCTGCCCAGGGAAAACAAACGCTAAATTATAATTTTTTTCACTCATAATGATTTTTTTTGTTTAAAAAATCAGCTACAAGACACAAGGCACAAGACTCAAAAAACAAGATCAAAACCTCGCTCTTTTACCTTGAATCTTGCACCTTGCACCTGCTTTATCAATATTTAATTAACGCTGAACCCCATGTAAAACCAGCACCAAAAGCCTCTAGTAACACAATGTGTCCACGTTGAATTCGACCATCTCTTACCGCCTCATTAAACGCTAATAAAACAGATGCTGATGAGGTGTTCCCTTGATTTTCCAATGTCAGAACCACTTGACCCATAGACATTTTTAATTTTTTAGCCGTTGCTGCAATAATTCGGGTATTCGCTTGGTGTGGCACTAACCAGTCAACATCAGACTTACTCAGGTCATTTGCTGCTAATGTTTCATCAACTATACGACCCAAGGTATTAACAGCAACTTTAAATACTTCATTACCCCGCATACTAATAAAGCCATCTTCTTCTTTATTTGAATCGGTTGCTGTTTGTGGGTTAGGACAATAAAGCAAGTCTTCAAAGCTCCCATCCGAATGAATATGCGTTGATAAAACCCCGGCTTGCTCTGAAGATTCCAAAAGCACCGCGCCTGCACCATCACCAAATAAAATACAGGTTCCTCTATCGCTCCAGTCAATCAGGCGCGAACAGATCTCAGATCCAACAACCAATACTTTATTCGCCGCACCCGATTTTATATATTGATCGGCAATACTCATTGCAAAAATAGAACCTGAACATGCTGCTTGCACATCAAATGCAACACATTGTTTTATACCAAGACGCTGTTGCAATAAACACCCGGTACTTGGGTAAACTCTATCGGGCGTGCCTGTCGCAACAATAATCAAATCGATATCATTTGCTTCAATCCCGGCCATTTCAATGGCTTGCCTGGCGGCAATTTCAGCCATGCTGGATGCGGTTTCTTCTGCACCTGCAATCCGTCGAGTCTTAATACCTGTGCGCTCTACAATCCAGCTATCCGTTGTATCAACTAATTGAGATATATCCTCATTAGTGCGTACTGTTTCCGGCAAATAACCGCCTGTACCAATGACCTTTGCACAACGCTTCATAATGATTCTCTATTTTCTAAAGTGACAGCCACTTTATCACTGATTTTACGCGTTACATCTTGTGTAATTTCCACCTCAGCAAGATGTATTGCTGTTTGAAATGCCAACGTATCTGCTCCGCCATGACTCTTAATCACTAAACCGCGTAAACCAATAAAACTTGCGCCATTATACATTCTGGGATCAATACTTTGTTTAAACAATTTTAAAACAGGGTATGCCGCTAACCCCGCAAGCTGAGTAAAAATGTTTTTAGAAAAAGCCTGTTTCAACTTTGTTCCAATCATTTTTGCCGCACCTTCAATTGATTTAAGCGCAACATTGCCTACAAAACCATCCGTTACAATCAAGTCAACCTTTTCAGTACCGGCATTAATTGCGTTTCCTTCAACATACCCTATATAGTTTAAAGATGAAGCTTCTAACAATTTAGCTGCGGACTTAACCTGCTCATTGCCCTTCATGTCTTCTTCACCAATATTTAGCAAGCCAATTTTTGGTGCAGCAATACCTTCAACCGCTTTGACAACTTCTTCACCCATAATAGCAAATTGATACAAATGCTCGGCGGTACAATCGACATTAGCCCCCAAATCCAGTATATGCGTATGACCAAAAATAGAAGGTAAGGTTGAAATAATTGCAGGTCTATCGATACCCGGAATCATTTTCAATACAAATCGCGCAATTGCCATCAAAGCACCGGTATTACCTGCGCTAACACACGCATCAGCCTGCCCATCACGCACCAGATTAATCGCCACTCGCATAGAAGAGTCTTTTTTACTTCTTAGTGCAGACTGTGGTTTTTCATCCATTCCCACTTGCTGGGAAGCATGATGTATAAATAACCTGTCTTTAAATTGAGCAAGAGTTTCAGCTAACAGCTCATTAAGAACCGCCTCATCTCCAACTATAATGATTTTTAAGTCTTGATTTGCTTTTAAGCACGTCAAGGATGCAGGAATGGTGACTTGAGGACCAAAATCCCCGCCCATCGCATCAATTGCAATTGTTGAGCTCACGCTTAGGATTAACTCCGGATGTTTTATAAAGAACCGACCTAGAACTAAGTCGATAACAGTCAGTAAAGGAACGAGAAAACAGTGCCTATAAAGCCTGATCTCACGTTCCTGACGAAAGACTGAGACTATTTGCTATCTAAAAAAACAAATACTCTGGTGAAATTAGTCTTCGTTGATTAATACCACTTGACGACCTTTGAAAACACCATCAGGTGTCATGTGATGACGCAAATGCGTTTCACCTGTCATTGGATCTTGTGACAAGGTTTTGCTTGTTAAAGAATCGTGTGAACGACGTTGGCCACGTCTTGAACGTGTCACTTTACTTTTTTGTACAGCCATTATTAATCTCCAGTATTTTTAAGTTTAGCTAAAACAGAAAATGGGTTGTCAGTCCTTACCTGCTCTTCATTATCATCAATCGCAACAGCTTCGCCTGGTTTTTTCTCAACACAAGAAAACGCATGTCTTGGAAAATCAGGCAACGCTAACAACAACTCATCCTCAATAAGCGTAGTAAGCAAAATTTTCTCACTTTCTAAAATCAAAGGCTCACAATCACTCGGTAATCTATCAGCTTGCTCCATATTTAAAACCAGACCCAATTTAATCTTTTTATCAACCGGATAAATCACTTTATCCAAACACGATTGACATTCAAGCACTAAATTCGCTTTGATTTCACCCTGAATAGTCGGTACTCTGCCTTCTTTATCAAAAGAAAAACGAACCTCAACAACGCCAGAGCTATCTAACAAACCATCAGACAAACGAGTTAACTCGCTTATTTTAAGGCTTCCTACAAGCTCTTTGCCTCTTTCGCAAAAGCTTACTGGATTTATAAGAATAGGTAATTGATCTAACATAACCAAACAATTTTAAAGGGTTAATTAATTTTCGTCAATAACTTATAAAGCAGATCTATTTAATACCCATGAAAAAACTCATTCTTGCATCAAGTTCTATTGACAGAAAAAACCTATTACAAAAACTGAAGCTTGAATTTATTAGCGTTGCTCCAGACATTAACGAACAACCTAAACGCAACGAACACCCCAGAGAATTGGTTTTACGTCTGGCAAAAGAAAAGGCTCACGCACTAAAATCAGATTACCCAAACCACCTGATTATCAGTTCAGACCAAGTTGCAAGTTTTGACAATCATATACCAGGAAAACCGG